>JAHDYE010000027.1:0-5190 GCA_023383035.1 Burkholderiaceae bacterium
CGTGATCGTGGTCACGATGCGCCGAAATGCGCGGTCACGTTCGCCGAAATACGCACCTGACATAGACGGTTACGGAAGCGCTATGGCTTTCGACGTTTCCAAACAACGCACCGGAGGCAACTGTGGTCGGTCGGCCTATCGCTCTTGGCGCTTGCACTTTCAGCGGCAGCAATCGTTGCCCAAATCGTCACGGCCAAGTAGCAGCATGACGCCCTCGCAGCGCGTCGTCGATCTCCTCACCCGTTTGATCAGCGAGCGCGGTGCACCGCGCATCCTGCGCTCGGACAACGGCCCCGAGTTCGTCAGCAAGAAGATCCTGCAGTGGATCATCGACTCGAAGATCGAGATCGCGCACATCGATCCGGGCAAGCCCTGGCAGAACGGCACCGACGAGAGCTTCAACGGGCGCCTGCGCGACGAGTGCCTGAGCCTGGAGTGGTTCCGAACGCGGCTCGAGGCGCGCGTGATCATCGAGCAATGGCGACGCCACTACAACGAGGGCGCCCCCACTCGAGCCTGGACTACCGCACTCCCGCCAAACTCCGGCACCATCACCATTCCCTTCAACCCGGAGCCGCTTTCAAGTAATTCAGTGACCGAAGTTCCGGGGGCAGGTCAAGGCCAGTAGTGTTAACACGCCCTAGGGAAAATGCACTCGGATCTCTGGATTCACTCTGCAATCGAGGACCAGTGGAACGCTTGACTGCTCACGCAACCATCGCTCCACGACAACGAGGTCACCGGGTGAGCGTATGGTCTCCGCGCGGGCGCCCATGGCCGACGCGATGGCGGCAAACGATGGAGACGGAGTTTTCGCGATTTCGGAGCTCAGTCCGTGCTCGGCCAGGAAATTGACCTCTGATCCGAGTGCCTCGTCGTTGCTTACAACGACGAGGATGGGCAGCCGAAGGCGCACGGCCGTTTCGAGGTCGCCCAGGGACATCATCATGCTGGCGTCCCCGATTGCGGCGACCACGAGTTCACCCGGTCGGCCCATGGCCGCCCCAATGGCGGTGCCGATTCCGAGGCCGATCGCACCGGCGTCGGAGGCTTGCACGAAGTTTTCGGGCCGTTCTACGTGGATGTACCGGATCGCAACTCGTGCCTGCTGACCGCCATCGACGCAAACGATGCGCTGTGGCGGCAAGGCCCGGTCGAGCTCTATCATGAGCGTCCTGGGGTCGATCAGCTGGGATGTGCTCTTGTCCTTGATGCCGTCACTCGCTCGATAGCCCGCAATGGCATCCCGCACCGCAGCCGCGCGGAAGCCATCGGCAGAGTGGCCTCGCCGTTCCAGTTCGGCCACCAGCATCTCGGCCGCCACGCGCGTATCTGCCTGGACCCCCATCTCCACGTCGACAAATCGTCCGAACGCTGCCTCGTCCGTGTCGACCTGGATGATCATGGCCTTCGGGAACAAGGTGTTCATGTATGTCGTCAGTGTGTTCAGGCCAGCACCGAACACCAGGATGCAATCGGCTTGGGGGATCAATTCAGACGCGACCGGGTTCGAGTAGGTGCCGCAGATCCCGAGGTTGTATGGATCTCCATGAAAAATTGCGTTCGCGTGCAGGGTCGTCGCGAGCAGTGCGCCGGTGAGCTCCCCCAGGCGTCGCAGTGCAGAAGCCGCCCCCGAAGCCACCGCACCCCGCCCGGCGAGGATCAGTGGCCGGTTGACCGCCCAGGTTTCTTGCAGCAGGTCGGCGACGGTGGCAATCTGTCCGGGGTCGGGCCGACGGACCGTGGCAACGGCATCTGTCGCAGTCGCCGAGGCATCGCCTTCGCCACTCACGGTCTCCTGCAGGACGTCCCGCGCGAGCATCAGTACGACAGTTCGCCTGCCCGCCTGATCCAGGGCGATCCGGGTTTCGCGCCCCGCCGACGCGGCCTTTCCGGGTTTGACCGTGGAAATCCCGAGAAGATCGAGCATCGCTGATTGAGGAAAGTACTTCAGCCAATTGGCAGGCGGAGTCGTACGGATCCTGGTGCGTTCAAGGTCGTCTTCCGCGACGCTTCCGGTGCCGATCAGGACACACACGCGGGATCCTCCGCGGTGGGCAGTATTGATGGCGGTGATGGCGTTCGAGAACCCTGGGCCACCCGTCACGGTTGCAACGCCGACACGGCCGGTGACACGAGAGTATCCATCCGCCATCGCCACGGCCTGGTTCTCATGACGCACGAACACGTAGCGTATACCCCGCTCGGTTGCAGCGAGGACCAGCGGACCCGTGTCATCGCCCAACAAGCCGAAGATGCACTCGACCCCGGCTGTTGCAAGCGCGTCGGCGACCATCTCGTAACCTGCCATGTTCGCGGTCACGGCCTCTAATGAGTTACTCACTATGTTTTCCTCACTTGCAGAATTCCTCGTATCCTGATCTTTGCCTTCCGCGCCACCTTGCCCCAGTTCGTGAGATCGCCCCAAATCAGCTGACAGAGCGTTTCCGATATCGACCACGACGTGTCCATGCTGAAGACCGTCCGGCGTGATGCTTCCAGCGACGCACGCGCCATGTCAGCCGCCGACATCAGTCGCCACCCCAGCGATGACTCTCTTGTCGCGAAGCGTCTGGATCTCCTCCGTGCTGAAGCCCGCCTCGCGAAGCAACTGAAGATTGTCCGCGCCAAGCGCAGGCGCAGCGCGCGTCGGCAGCTTCGTCCCAGGAAATCGGATCGGATTCGTCAGCAGCCGGGCAGCGAGCCCGTCCGAGCGATCGAACGCCTGGATGCCGCCGCGCTCCTCGACGAATGGGCTCGTCAGCGCTGCTCCGATGTCGAGAACGGGCGCGACCGGCACGATGCCGGAGAGCTTGTCGATCCACTTGTCCGTGGGCAGCGCCATGAAGGCGGAGTCCAGCAGGGATGTCAGCAGGTCGCGATGCGCCAGGCGATCCTTGAAGGTGCGGAAGCGGGCATCGGTCGCCCAGTCCTCGCGGCCCAGTGCATTGCACAGGAGCGGCCAGAACTTCTCCTTGTTGCACATGACGAAGATCCACCCATCCGCAGTGCGGTACAACTGGCTCGGCACCAGGCTGGGATGGCCCGAGCAGCCCACCCGGTCCGTCGTGACGCCGGCGTTGAGATACCAAGTACCCGGATAGTTGAGGTTGTGGATGGCCACATCGAACAGCGACGTGTCCACGTCCGAGCCCACGCCCGTGGTGCGGGCGCTGCAGACCGCCGCGAGCAGACCGAAGGCAGCGACCAGCCCGGTCATCAGGTCCACGATCGACAGGCCGTAGCGCGTGGGTGGTCCATCGGGTTCGCCTGTGAGCGTCATGTGGCCCGCTTCCGCCTGCATCAGGTAGTCGTAGCCGGGCCATGTGGCGCGTGAGCCCTCCCGGCCGTAGGCCGACAGGTGTGCGCACACGATGCGCGGATTGAATTCCTTCAGCGCGTCGTAAGTGATTCCCAGCCGGGCGGGCAGGTCACCCCGCAGGTTGTCGAGCACGGCGTCCGCCCCGGCGACGAGCCGCTGGAACACGCGCATGCCTTCGGGCTGCTTCAGATCGAGCGTGAGGCTGCGCTTGTTGCGGTTGAAGGTCTGGAAGAAATGGCTGTCGTCCGGGCCGAAGAAGTAGGGGCCGACATAGCGGCCCACGTCGCCCCGTTCCGCCGGGTTCTCGATCTTGATCACCTCGGCACCGAGGTCTGCCAGGTAGGACGTGCCAAACGGGCCGGCGCCATACTGTTCGACCGCGAGGATGCGCATGCCCGTCAGCGGCGGGGCACGGTGCGGCTCGCGGGAGTCGGACGCATGAGACTGGTTCATGGGCGGGTTCAATGGTTGGCGGTACGGGACAGCGGTTCTGCAGTCACGAGGGGCTCGATGGCGCGCATCTCCGGCTGCGAATCGATGGAGAGGACGAAGCTCTCGAGCGCATGGACGGCGTCCGGATGGAAGGAGCGTCCGGCGTTCTCCCGGTACTTGGCGCGGATGGCCGGGCCGTCCAGCGGCCGTTCCGCGTGGCCGCGATTGACTTCCTCGCGATGTGCGAGGGGGGTTCCGTCCTCGAGGAACACCACGACCTCGCCCGTGTAGTGGCGCGGGAACGTCGACGCAGGATCCGGCACGCACTCCACCAGGCGCATCAGGGCGCGGACCTCCGGGTCGCAGGTCGCCTCGCGCAGGAGGTCCCGCAGCCCCAGACGGCCCCGCAACAGACCGCAGGCAACGGCGTAGTGCATGCTGAACTTCGCTTCATAGTCCGTCGTCGGGCTGCGCTTTGCATCGACCGGCACGCAGACGGAAGGCATGACGCCCTCCGGCACGCGCGCCTCGATGCGCCGCACGCGGTGCAGCCCGATGCCGGCTTCGGCCAGGCGCCTGTGCAGCGCGATCGCGGCGTCCGCGCAGCCGTGGTTGAAGTGGCACACGGGAAACGGCTTCACTCCGATTCCCATCAGGTGCCACTGCGTGCCGAGACTGCCCACGACCTTCTCGAGATCCACCCGGTCCATGTGCTCTTCGCCGAGGAAGGCCCGGAACAGGCCGAAGCGGCCTTCGTACACCATCAGCGGCGTCGGGATCGGGTGGCGCGCCAGGGTCGAGCACGCGATGCCGGCACTCGCGGCCCAGCCGGGGTGCATGCGCTTGGTCCAGGCGCCATCCTCGACGAACTGCAGCGTGCCGCCGGCCGTCGAGAGGGCGAAGCCTTGGGCGCGGTCGATGCCCTGAGCGTCGAGGCCGAGCAGCCTGGCGCAGGCGATCGCCGCCGCGAAGACGCCGACCGTGATGGTGGGGTGGAAGCCGCCTTCGTGGAACAGGCCCGGCGCGGCAGCCGCGAGCCGGGAACCGGCCTCGAGTCCGACCACATAGGCCAGCAGCGCCTGCCGGCCCGACAGCCCGCGTGCGGCAGCGAGCGCCATCACAGCCGGAAGAACCGCCACGCTCAGATGGGCGATCCCTGCGATGTGCGTGTCGTCGAAGTCGAGCCCGTGGGCAAGTATGCCGTTGAGGAGTGCGGCGTCGCGCGGGGGGAGGCACAAGCGGTGCCCGATGACCGCGCACCCGCTGTTGCCGTCCGTCGGTCCGGACAACTCCGCGATGGCGGCAGCATAGATGGCGGCGAATTCCTCGTCGCGTGCGGCGAGCGCGCACCCGAGCGCATCGAGCATCAGGTGCCGGACCTGTTCGGTCACGGCAGCAGGAATGTCCCCGAAGCTCAGTTCGGCCGCGAAGGCGGC
>JAHDYE010000027.1:5200-25171 GCA_023383035.1 Burkholderiaceae bacterium
TCGACGACGTCGTCGTCCAGCGTCCGGGAACGTACGCCGGCCGCGAAGGCGGCGATGCGGCTCGAGAGAGACGCTCGGGTCGTGGGGTCTGCCTGGTTCACGAGGTGCATTCGATGGGCTGAACTCGATATCACGCGGGAGCCGGCGAGTGCCCGCAGCCCTGGCCGGGCTATCCCGGTGGACATTCATTTGTATGGACAATATACGTGCGCATCGCCCCTGTCAAACCAGATGCGCCGGCGCCGTCTAGCGCGTTAGCTGCATCCGGTAATTGAAGCGGTCGCTGCGATGGATGTTGTCCGCCACCTCCAGCAGGCGGCCGCTCGCATCGAAGTAGCGGCGGATGATGCGCAACCCCGGCTGCTGGTCCACGATCCCGAGCCGCGCCGCATCCTCGGGGCTGAATGCCACACCTTGCAGTTCCTGCTCCACGCGCTCGATGCGGGTTCCGTACTCCCTCTCCAGCAGTGAGTAGACCGCGGTCCTAGGTTTGCGCAGCTTCCCTTCTATGCCGTTCAGGCGGGGGTTGATGTACAGATGTGTCACGCAGAACGGCAGTGCGCTCTCCGTGTCGCTGCGGACCCCGGTGGCGCAGATCCATGGCTCCCCCGCCGGCAGACCGAGCTGCAGCGCGAGGCGATCCTCGACCGGCTCACGACGGACGTTGGACAGGACCAGTTCCGTGTTCTGGGCGTACTGGAGCAAGTCCCTCAGCGAAGACAGAGCGAGGGTGTAGCGGCTTTGGTCCGGCGTGGCGACCACGATGGTGCCAACGCGCTGCCTGCGCGCCACCAGGCCCTGGTCCACCAGCAGCCTGATCGCCTCCCGTGCGGTGAAGCGGCTGAGGTTCAGCTCCTTGCACAGCTCCATTTCCGTCGGCAACTGTGAGCCGACCGGAAAGCGGCCGTCCGCAATGTCGGCCGTGAGCCGGCGACCCACCTGCACGTAGCGGGGCAAGCCGTCCTCAGCGGCCGCGGTTTCCCTGCTCGTCGCCAGACGGGCTCGGCTCTTCGCTGCGCGCCCTGCTTCGGCTTGCTTGCCGCTCGGTACCGGCATCACCGCGGGCCGCTGCTTCACGCCAGCCATTGCCGGGACTTCCCTTCAGCGTGCCGGCCCGCCGGGAGCTTCATCGCATTCACTGCGAACTGGCCGCTCGCGTTGCCTACTTCAACGGGGCCTGCAAGTTCAGGACCTTGCCAACCGTTTCGTTCCAGGACTTCGCGCAGGCATTGCCACAGCGCTGCACCCACTTGGGCAGCACCACCTTGAGCAGCACTTCGCGCTTGAGCTCCAGGTCCTCCTTGGACATGGGAACCAGCGTCATCTTCGCGGGAGGACCTTCGGAGCACGGACCGCCCGTGTTGCACTGGATGCCAAGCAGGTCTTCGCGCACGTTCTGTTCGTCGATGGCCTTCTCGAACTTGCGCACCTCCTGCATGAGGATTGCTTGCTCCGCCGCGGAGAGCTTGTTCCACGCATTGACGTTCATGCCCTGGATCGAACTCGCCCAGCTGATTGGCAGGGTATACAGATACTTGGTGGCCTCGTACCATTTGGCCTTGTAGCCCCCGAGAGTGCCGGTGATGGCGCAATCGAGGACGCCCGTGGCCAATGCCTGCTGCACCTCCGCGAACGGCATCGGGATCCCGGTGGCGCCGAAGAAGCCGACGAAGTCCGCCTGGGAAGCCCCGCCGACGCGGATCTTGCGGCCCTTCAAGTCCGCCAACCCCTTGAGCTCGTTGCGGCAATACAGCACCTGGCCCTGGTAGGAGGTGAGACCGAGAATCTTCACCTGCTGGTCCTTGGCGTAGTGGGCCTCCAGCACCGGACGGAAGGCCTCGGTGACCTTGCGCAGTTCCTCGATGCTGGAGGTCAGGCCCGGAAGGTCGGTGCCCTCGTGGATGGGCGCATCACCGGCGAGGAAACTCATCACCGTTGCGCCGACGTCATAGGTGCCCAGGCGCAGCAGACGGAACACCTCCTGGCCGGTCAAGCCCATTTCGTTCCAGGGGCGGACGGTGGCAGTCACCGCGCCATTAGTCGCGCGCGGGATCGTTTCCTTCCAGAACGGCGCCTCGATGTCCTTGTACTGCGTCGTGATGCCGAGGTTGCCCACGACGGTCAGTTGCACCTTGGGCTTGGGCTCGGCCGCAGCCGCCCCGGATACTGGCAGCAGGCCCGAGGCTGCGAGCGCCAGCGTGACGATCCACGTGTTCTTCATGCCAATGTCTCCTCAAGAGGTGGCGGGGTGGCGCACACCCCTGGTTGCCGGATCATCCGGTGCTGAACTTCCGTGGCAGCATGAGAGCCAGGTCCGGAAATGCGATGAGCAGCGCGATCATGACCAACATCATCAGCAGGAAGGGCAGGGAGCCGACGACGACATCGCGGAACGGTCCCTTGCCGCGAACCGCCTGCACCACGAACAGGTTCATCCCGATGGGTGCCGTGATGAGGGCCGCCTCGATGAGGATGATGAAGACCACGCCGAACCAGACCGGGTCGTAGCCGATGCTCTTGATCACCGGCACTACGAGCGGCGTGGTCGCCACCATGAGGGTGATGGTTTCGATGAAGCAGCCCAGAAGCAGGTAGAGGCAGATGATCGCCACGAGCACACCCAGCGGAGGCCATGCCAGCGAGGTCACGGCATTCACGATGGTGGTGGTCAGGCCCAGGGTGGAGAGGACGAAATTGAGGAACAGGGCGGCGACCACGATCAGCAGGACCATCGACGTGGTGCGCACCGTGCCCTCGAAGGCGCGCAGCAGGACCTCGATCGACAGCCGCCCGCGGGCGATTGTGAGCATCAGGGTGGCGACGACGCCGAGGGATGCGGCTTCGGTCGGCGTGGCGATGCCCAGATAGATCGAGCCGACGACCAGCACGAACAGCAGCAGAGGCGGCCCGAGGTGGACCAGGCTGCGGATGCGCTCGCCCCAGCTGTAGGAGCGCGACGGCACTCCGCCGAGGGTCGGCTTCACGATGCACGCGACCAGGATGACGGCGGAGAAGAGGGCTGCCAGCAGGAAGCCAGGGACGAAAGAGGCGAGGTACAGCGCCGACACCGAGGTATCCGACAGACTGCCGTACAGGATGGTGTTGATGCTCGGCGGAATGAGGATGCCCAGCGTGCCGCCGGCCGCCACGGACCCGAGGAACAGGGCCGGGTTGTAGCCGTTCGTACGCATGTTCGGGATCGACACCGTTCCGATGGTGGCGGCGGTGGCCAGGCTCGAGCCCGATGTCGCGGCGAACACGGCGGACGCAGCGATGTTCGTGTGCATCAGGCCGCCCGGAATGCGACCCACCCAGGTGTCGAGACACTCGTACATCTTCTCCGTCAGTCCGGCGCGCAGCAGCAGTTCACCCATCATGATGAAGAGCGGAACCGACAGCAGAAGGAAGTTGGTGCTCGAACTCCACGTGAGTTCCCCCAGCGCGCGGAACACGGGGAACGGGCTGAACATCTCCGCGAGGACGGACCCCATCAGGCCCAACACCACTGCCACGTGCAGGCCCGCGGCGACCAAGACGAGCAGGAGGGCAGTCGCGACGAACAGCATGGCTTCCTCCTCAGACGCGCGACACGGCAGGCGCGGTGGCCGGCGCCGGTGCTGCCTCCGCACGGGTCTTCTCGAGCGGGATGTCTTCGAGCTCCTCCTGCAAGGCCAGCACGCCGATCTCGTCGGATACCCGGCCTGGCTGCCGCTTCAGCAGGTGACGCACCGAGCGCACGGTGAGCCAGCACGCGGTGATCGCGAACCAGACCAGCCCGGCCAGCCACAGGGCTTGCGGCAGCACCAGCGGCACGGCCAGCGTGGTGTTCGAGTGCGCGTTGACTTCCCACGTGTACAGGACCGTCTGGGCGGCAAACCAGGCGAATGCGATGGCGGCGGCCGTGAGCGCGACGATGGCGATGAGATCGAGCGCGATGCGCAAGGGTGCTTTCAGCAGGACATAGACGACCTCGATGCGGATGTGGGCGCGTGAGATCAGGGTGTAGGCGAGCCCGAGCGTCACGGCGGCGGCGAATGCATAGCTGCTCAACTCGAAGCTTTGCAGGAAGGTCAGCTTCAGGATGCTTCTGGTGACCACGTCGATCGAGACGATCACTGCGGAAGTCAGGATCAGGAACCCGGCCACCCAGGCGAGTGCCCGGCTGATGACGGCAACAGGGGATCTGGTAATCGGGTCCATGAGCCCTCGCATGGCTTGTTGCACAAAGTTCCCAGTGCGCTGCGGCACAAGGATGAGTCTCCCTGCCCCTGGGCGCCGTGGCGGCCGCGGGTCCGTCCGATGTGCACGCCTGCCGCTCTTATTTGTACGGACCAATGTATCGAGACGGGCCGACCATGTCAATCACCTCCGGCCCCGGGGTCCTGCGGCTATTGCAGCTCCGCGCAGAAGGCACGGATGCGGCGTGCGGCCTTCTGCAATTGCTCCATGGACGTGGCATAGGACAGCCGCACGTAGCCTGGTGCGCCGAACGCGCTGCCCGGAACCAGCGCGACTCCGGCTTGTTCCAGCAGCCGTCGCACGAAGTCCTCGTCGCTGGTGATTACAGCGCCCGATGCCGTGCGTCGGCCCAGGGCGTCCTCGCAGGAAATGAACGCGTAGAACGCGCCTGCCGGGCAGCCGCAGGACAGGTGCGGCGTGGCCTGGATCTGAGCAACGACCAGGTCGCGCCGCTCGCGATACTGCCGGCGCGCGCTGGCGATGAAGTCCTGCGGCCCGGTTAGCGCGGCCAGCGCGGCCCACTGGGAGATCGAGCAGGGCGACGAGGTCTGCTGGCCCTGGATCTTGATCATGTCGCGGATCAGGGGAGCAGGCCCGCAGCCGTAGCCGATGCGCCAGCCGGTCATCGCATACGACTTGGAGACGCCGTTGACGGTCAGCACGCGATCGGCCAGCCGTGGCTCCACCTGCGCCAGCGTCGCGAATTCCGCCGGGGCGAGCACGATGTGCTCGTAGATGTCGTCGCTCAACACCAGCACGCCGGGGTAGTCCAACAGGACGTCGGCCAGGCCGCGCAGTTCCGCGGCGGAATACACAGCGCCCGTGGGATTGCAGGGGCTGTTGATGACCAGCCAGCGCGTGCGGGGCGTCAGCGCCGCGGCGAGCTGCTGTGGCAGGATCTTGAATCCGCTAAGCGCTGAGGTCATCAGTGCCACCGGCGTGGCGCCGCACAGCGACGCCATGTCGGGATAGGAGACCCAGTGCGGAAGCGGGATCAGGACCTCGTCGCCGGGATCGAGCGTCGCCAGGAACGCGTTGGCGATCACCTGCTTGGCACCGTTGCTGACGATCACGTCGGACCAGGCACACTCGATGCCGTTTTCCCGGCGGAACTTCATGGCCACCGCCTCGCGCAGCGGCCGCATGCCGGCACCCGCGGTGTACCTGGTCTCTCCCCGGCCCATGGCCTCGATCGCGGCCTGCTGGATGTGCCGGGGCGTCGCGAAGTCGGGCTCGCCGCCGGCGAGCGACACGACGTCCTGGCCTTCGGCCTGAAGGCGCGCGGCCAGCTCCATCATTTCATAGGTCCGCGAGGGCGACACGGACGCCACGCGCCGGGCGGACCGGGTGGGCTCAGACATGGCGGCGGTCCTGCGGCACGGCGACTTGCGTTCGCCAGCCGGCGAAGCGGTCCGTGTCGCCGCGCGCTGCCGCCAGCAGTTCCTCCTGCAGCCTGCGGGTGACAGGCCCCGGCGCGCCGGAGCCGATGGTCACGTGATCCACACTCGCCACGGGCATCACCTCTTCTGCCGTCCCGCACAGGAGCACCTCCTCGGCCAGCAGCAGTTCGGTCCGGTCCACCTCGCGCACTTCGACCCGCATTCCGAGCTGCTCCTTCGCAAGTTCGAGCAGGGTTTCGCGCGTGATCGATTCCAGCAGGTCGGCGGTCACCGGGGGCGTGACGAGGGCACCGTGCCGCACCAGCAGGACGGCTGATCCGCCGCCCTCGGAGACCTTGCCCCGGTCGTTCAGCAGCAGCGGGTAGTCGTAACCCGATTCGACTGATTCGATGTGTGCCAGCCGGCTGTTCTGGTAGTTGCCGGCGCACTTGATCCGCGGCGGCACCGACTGGTCGGAAATGCGCCGCCACGAGGAGATGTTGCAGTGCAGGCCTTGCTCGAATCCGCGCCGGCGTCCCATCGGCACGGCCGCGATGGCCATCTGCAGCGGGCCGCGCGCGTAGTAGAACTCCTCGCTGTCCAGGTACACCATCTGCCGGATATGCATGTCCTGCTGCGGCGCCAGCGCCTGCAGGTAGTCGATCACCGCCTGCCTGACCTGCTCGACCGTGTAGGCGGCCTCGAACCGCATCAGCTTGATGGATTCCAGCAGCCTGACCGCGTGCTCGTCCAAGCGGAACAGGCTTTGTTTTTGCGTGCGCGGATTCCAGTAGGCGCGGATGCCCTCGAAGACCATCGCGCCGTAACGGAAGGACGTGTTCAGCAGAGGCACCGACGCCTCGGCGTACGGCACGACCTTGCCGTTCAGCCAGACCATTCGCTTGTCCATCGTGTTCGCTCTGGTGGGAAATGAACCGGCGGCGGCTAGACCACCGCGTCCTGCTCGTAGTGGCGGTCGCTCAGGAACATGTGGGCCGGCGCATGGGTGATCATCCATTCCGTGCGCGACGCCATCGCGACCGCCTGCGGCGTGACTCCGCAGGCCCAGAACATCGGCACTTCGGAGAGGCGCAGCGGCAGGTGGGTGCCGTACCTGGGCCGGGCGAGATCGGTGATCCCGATCTGCTCTGGATAGCCGATGTGGAAGGGGGTGCCGTGCGCCGAGGGAAAGCGGCCGGAAACCTGCGTCGCCTTCACGACCAGCTCGCCGGGAATGGGCCGCATGGTGACGACCACCGGTCCGTGGAACGGGCCGACGGGGCGGCACTGCACGTTCGTTTCGTACACCGGCGGGATCGTGTCCTGATCGAGGAAGCGCAAGGGCACTCGGGCATTCCGCAGAGCGTTGTCGAACGTTGCGCTGCATCCCAACAGGAAGGCGACAAGGTCGTCGCGCCAGTAGGAACGGATGTCGGTCGGCTCGTCGACCAGCTCACCGCGCCGGAACACCCGGTAGCGCGGGATGTCGGTGCGCAGGTCCGCCCCCGGCGCCAGCAGCTCCGGCACGGGCGAACCTGGCCGCGTGACGTCCAGCAGCGGGCAGGGCTTCGGATTCCTCTGGCAGAACACCAGGAAGTCGAACGCGACCTCCTTCGGCAGGATGACCAGGTTGGCCTGCACATGGCCGTCCGCCACGCCCATCGTGTCGCCGCTGTAGGCGCCGCTTCGGATGTGATGCCGGATCTGTTCGATCGACAGATCCCGCAGCTCGGATTTTTCCATTCTTCGCTCTCGCAAGTGTGAATGCCGGGAGCAGATGCGCGCTAGGCGGTCGCTGGCGCCCGGCGGCGCGCGGTCTTCTCGAGGTCGACCCGTTTCCCGTCGGGCGACAGGACCACCTGGAAGATCTCTTCGGCCCTGGCGGCGCTGATCGTGCCCGCCTGCACGTCCGCCAGGACGGCCTGCGGATCGCGCCGCAGCGGGTTGCCGAAACCACCGCCGCCGGGCAGTTCCAGCGTCAGGACATCGTTGGCTCGCAGCACGAACTGCTCCTTGGGCGCGAGCACCGGCTGCCCGTTCAGGGTGACGCGGCCGGCTGCTGCGTCGTGGCCCCCGAACGATCCCTTGGGCGGATGCTGGATCCGCTCGCACTGCAGGGTGACGGCGCACGGCCTGGCTGCCAGGCTGCGCAGGGCGATGCGCACGCCGTTGCCGCCGCGCCATTCACCTGCGCCGCCCGAGTCGGGAATCTGCTCCCGGTGCTCGATGCGCACCGGGCTCGTGGCTTCGACGTGTTCGGTCGGAACGGAAGAGATGTTGGTCGGGAAATGCAGCGATGCAGGTCCGTCCATTCCCTGCCGCGCGCCCTGTCCGCCGGAGAAGAACATGAAGTTCGAGAACGGCCGACCGTCTTCCAGCTGCCCGTTGAGCACCAGCACCCACGACGGAGCGCAACCGCCATCCGCCAGGATGCGTTCCGGCACGATCTGCCGGAGCGCTCCGTAGATGGCGAAACTCAGCTGGTGGCCGACCAGGTGCCGCCCGTTCACAGCGGCGGGAAGCCGGGGGTTGAGGAAGCTGCCCTCGGGCGCGGAGATGCGCAGCGCGCGGAAGGAGCCTTCGTTGTTGGGGGTGTCGGGATCCAGGATGCACTTGAGCGGATAGACCGTGTACGCGTACGTGTAGTTCAGGACCGAGTTCATCGCGCGGTCGATCTGAGGCGAGCTGCCCGCGTAGTCCACCTCGATCTGGTCGCCCTTCACCACGACGCGCGTGTTGATCGTCAGCGGTTCGCCGAAGCCGTCCATCACCAGCGAGTCGCAATACTCGCCATCGGGCAGCGCGACGATCTTTGCGCGCATGTTCGCCTCGGAGCGCGCGAACATCTCCTCGGCCAGTTCGCGCAGGTCGGTCAGCTGGTAGTCCTCCAGGAACGCTTTGAGCCGGCGTGCCATCACTTCGTTGGCGCTGCGGCCCGCCTCCAGGTCGCCCAGCACCTGCTCGGGCACGCGCACGTTGTGGCGGATGATCGCCATCAGGTCCTGCGATGGCTTGCCGGCGCGGTACAGGAACATCGGCGGCAGGCGAAGCCCTTCCTCGAACACCTCGCGGGCGTCGGCCGAGAACGCCCTGCCTCCGATGTCGGGCATGTGCGCGACGTTCCCCGCGAACGCAATCAACCTGCCACCGTAGAAGATCGGCGTCAGCATCGTGATGTCGGGCAGGTGCCCCGTGCCCAGCCACGGATCATTGGTGATCAACACGTCGCCCGGCTGCAGGCTGGAGAGGGGGATCCGCTCCATGATGTGCCGCGCCGTGATCGGCAAGGTTCCGATGAAGGAGGGAATGCTGTAGGTGCATTGGGCGATCGATCGCCCTTCGGCGTCGAGCAGCACCGTCACGTAATCGTGGGCCTCGCGCACGACGGTGGAGAATGCCGTCCGTCCCAGGGCCGTGTCCGCCTCGTCCACGACCGCGATCAAACGGTCCCACATCATCTTGAGAAGTACCGGGTCGTAAGCCATCGAATTTGCCGCCTAGTCGAACTGGATGACGAGATTGAGTTGATCGTCCACCCTGGCGTGGCTGCCCGGAATCACGACCGTCGTCGACTCCTTCTGCTCCACGATGGCGGGGCCGCGGAACTCGGCGCCCGAGGGCAGCAGGTCATGGTTGTAGACCGGGACCTCCACGTAGCCATGCTGCTCGGGCAGGTAGACCTTGCGTGTGCCGCGCATGGCGGCGTGCAGGTTGTGCGTGCCCTGGCTGGTCGCGGAGCGCAGCGTCAGGGCAGGTGAGTCGGCGCGCACGGCACCTCGCCAGTTCAGCACCTCCACCGGAACGCCCGGGATCTCGCGGCCGAAGAGCGCGCGGTACTCCTTGTTGAAGGCGGCCAGCAGGACCTCGGCGATCGTGTCCTCGCCCGCGGAACTCGGAAACGGCACCGAGATCTCGTAGCCCTGTCCCACGTACCGCATGTCGCACGTGCGGGTCACCGCGATCTTCGCGGGGTCGGCTCCAGCCTGGATCAGCTGTTGCCGGCCAGTCGCCTCGTGCTCCGCGTACACGGCGGAAACGTGCTCCCAGTCCAGGTTCGACAGTGGCACGCGCCGCGTGAAGCCGAAGTCGATCACCAGCGGCGCGACCAGCAGGCCGATCGCGGAAGTGACTCCCGCGCCGTACGGGCAGACCACGGTGCCTATCCCTAGCGACCAGGCCACGCGGCAGGCGTGCAGCGGCCCGGCTCCGCCGAAGGCGATCATCGTGAAGTTGCGCGGATCCTTCGCCTGCTCGACGACGTGGACGGCAGCGGCGCGGACCATGCTCTGGTTGGCGATGGCGTGGATGCCCCAGGCGGCATCTTCCAGCGAGATCGCGGAAGGCACCGCGATGGTTTGCTGGATGGCCCGGGCGGCGGCTGCCAGATCGAGCTTCATGGTCCCGCCGAGGAAGTAGTCCGGATTGAGATAGCCCAGGACCAGATCCGCGTCCGTGACGGTTGCGGCGGTCCCGCCCTGGCCGTAGCACGACGGCCCGGGGTCGGCGCCGGCACTGCGCGGCCCGACCTGGATCAGCCCGAGATGGTCCACGCGTGCGATCGATCCGCCGCCGGTGCCGATCTCGATCATGTTGATCACGGGAATGCGCACCGGGAGGCCGCTGCCCCGCTCGAAACGGGCCACACGCGCGACCTCGAACTGGTTGGTCACCGACGGCTGCCCTTCGGAGATCACGCATACCTTCGCCGTTGTTCCACCCATGTCGAACGACAGGATGTTCGGGCGCGCCATCGAAGCGCTGTAGTGCGTGGAGGCCAGGGCGCCGGCGGCCGGGCCCGATTCGATGGCCTTGACCGGGATCTTGCTTGCCAGTTCCGAACTCAGGATGCCGCCGCTGGACAGCATCAGATAGAAGTCGTCCTTGAAACCGAGCGCCTTCAGCTGGCGGCGCAGGTTCTGGGTGTGTTCACGCAGCAGTGGCCGCGTATAGGCGTTCAGCGTGGTCGTGGAGGCCCTCTCGAATTCGCGCATCTCCGGTACCAGCTCCGAGGAGAGCGTCACGTCCACGCCGGGCAGCGCGGCTTCGAGGCGCCGCATCACCTGCGCCTCGTGGGCGCCGTTGATGTACGAGTGCAGGAAGCACACGGCAACCGAGCGCACCTGCTCCTCGCGCATCCGGGCGATCGCTTGTTCGAGTGACTCCGGATCGAGGGCTAGCACCTCCTGGCCCTCGGCGTTCATGCGCTCCCTGATGCCGTAGACGAGGCGGCGGGGCACCACCGGCTCCGGCAGCGTCATGAACAGATTGTAGATGTCGTAGCGCTGCTCGCGGCGGAACTCGAGCACATCGCGGAAGCCCTCGGTCACCAGCAACGCCGTCTGGGCACCCTTGCGCTCGATCGCGGCATTGGTGACCACGGTTGTCGCTCCGTAGATGGTCAGGTGGTCGCGTCCCGGGTTGATGTCGACGCGCTCGACCAGATCGCGAATCCCCTTGATCACGGCGCGCGCCGGATCCTGCGGTGTGCTCAGCACCTTGTGGACATGCAAGGAGCCGGTGGACTCATCGAACAGGGCGAAATCGGTGAAAGTGCCCCCCGTGTCGAAGCCAAGGCGATAGTTCTTGCCTCTGATGCTCAAGCCAGACCTCCGTCGGGATGTGAACGTGCGCTTGACCGGACATTTGGCGGTGCGGCACGGACGCTGTTGTGCCCCCTCTCTCTGAGCTTGCGCACCGTTTCAGCCCAGGATTAGTCCGTACAAATTAGCGCTGCGGCGGCCGGGTGTCAACAAGTCTTCATCGTGCGCACGCACGGGGAAGCGCCGTCGGCTGGAGCAGGCAGAAAGCTGCCATGGCGCCGCAGGATCGGCAACAACTGCCGTGGCGCAAGCCCTCGGCCCGGAGACTGAGATGGGACGAGCGAGCGCCGAAGGCCTCGCGCCGACGGGCGCGCCCCGTCTCTGATCTGATGAGGATCGGGGCCATGACGGGCGGCACTGTTGACCGAAGTTAGGCCGGGCGCCATCGGAACTGCGGAAGAACCCGGAGTCCGGATCGCGAGAACTGCCGTCGGCAGGACCGCCGGCGCAGGCCGCGCGGGCTCAGCGGCGCAGCTGCATGTGGTAGGTGAAGCGCTCGCCCGGGTGGATGTTCTCGGCGGCTTCCAGCAGCACTCCGTCGTCGCTGTAGTAGCGCCGCAGGATCCGCAGCCCGGGCGAGCCGGCCACGCAACCCAGGTTGGCAGCGTCATCCGCATCGAGCAGAACGGCGCGGATCTCCTGATCGACCTTCTTGATGCCGATTTTGTATTCGCGTTCGATGAGTGCGTAGATGGCTGACTTGCGTGTGCGCAGCTTGCCCTCAATGCCTTTGAGCCGCGGATTGAGGAAGACACGCGAAACGCAGATCGGCCGCGCGGGCTTTCCGCCCGCGTCGGAGCTGGTGTCGTAGCGCACGCCTACCGCGTAAATCCATTCCTCGCCGGCCTCGCCGCCGAATTCGCGGGCGAATGCCTTGCTCAGGCCGATCCGGCCAATATAGGCCAGCCGCAGTTCCGTATCCCGCGCGTATTGCAGCAGCTCCTGCACTGAGGAAACATCCTGGCTGTAGCGGGCGGCGCCCGGCAGGGCCGTGACGATCGTGCCGATGCGGGTCCTGCGCGTGACCAGCCCTTCGGCCAGCAGCAGGCGCACGGCCCCGCGGACGGTGAAACGGCTGATCCTCAGTTGTTCGCACAGCTCCATTTCGGTTGGCAGCCGCGTGCCGACCGGATAGCGCCCCGCCGAGATGGCTTGCCGGAGCTGGTCGGCTACGCGCTGATAGATCGGTTTCGCGGCAGCGCGCCCGGGCGCCTTCGTCGCCCCCCGGGCGGATGCCGTTCTGCGGGAAATTGGCGCGGTGGAAGCGCCTGGCTCGACCGGCGCTCGCGCGCGAGGGGATTTCACGGGAGAGACTGGTCAGTCCGTTGAGCTGACCTATCATTGTAGCAGCCTGGCCTTGCACGCGCCCGCCAGCCAGCATGCAGCCCGGCGATCACCCGCGCAGGTGCAGCCTGCGCGTGCGAGTGGAGCCGACGGAGGCTCGCGACGGCTGCCTGCCGTCAGATCCTGTTGCGCGACACGAGCTGTTTCGCGATCACCTGCCTCAGGATCTCGTTGGTGCCTTCTCCGATGCACATGAGCATGGCATCGCGGTAGTAGCGTTCGATTTCGTATTCGACCGAGTAGCTGTAGCCGCCGAAGATGCGCATGGCTTCCTGGGAACAGGCTGCGCCCGCCTCCGAGCCGGCCAGCTTGGCCATGGCCGCTTCGAGATCGCAGCGTTCGCCCCGGTCATACTTCGTCGCGGCCCGCTTGATCAGCAGCTTGGCGCCTTCGACCTGGGTCGCCATATCGGCCAGCTTCAGCTGGATCGCCTGGTGCTGGCAGATCGGCTTCCCGAAGGCTTCGCGTTCCTGTGCGTAGCGCAGCGCCAGCTTCAGCGCGCCCTCCGCGATGCCGGCGCCGCGCGCCGCCACGTTGATGCGGCCCAGTTCGAGGCCTCCGGCGGTCTGTGCGAAGCCCTTGCCCTCGACGCCCCCCAGCAGCTTCGAGCGTGGCACCCGGTAGTCCTGGAACGTGAGCTCGCAGGTATCGATGGCCCGGTAGCCCAGCTTTTTCAGCTTGCCCACGACATGGAAGCCGGGCCCCTTGTCCGCGATGAGCAGGCTCATGCCTCGGTGGGCGGGTTCGGCCTCGGGGTCGGTCTTGACGAGCAAGAGGGTTCCGTCGCCGTGCATGCTGTTGGTGATCCAGGTCTTCGCCCCATTCACGACGTAGTGATCGCCGGAGAGCCTGGCGACGGTGCGGATCGCCTGCAGGTCGGACCCGGCGTTGGGCTCCGTCAGGCCGATGCTGCCACGGTACGTGCCCGTCGCCATCCGGGGCAGGTACTCACGTTTCTGTGCTTCGGTGCCGTTGCGCTCGATGGCGGAGGCCATGATCAGGTGCGAGTTGAAGATGCCGCAGGGCGCCATCCACACGGATGCCACCTTCAGCACGATCTGCGCGTAGGTCCATGCGGAAAGACCGAGGCCGCCGTACTCTTCGCCGATGGTGGCGCCGAACAGGCCGAGTTCCTTCATCTGCTCGACGATTTCGTGCGGGTACTCGTCGGCCAGGTCGAACTTGCGCGCGACGGGCCGCAACGCCTTCTGGACCCACGCGTCAACGGCGTCCACAAACGCCTGCTGGTCGGAGGAGCTTGCATCCTGGATCACGCGGCGCCTCGTCTTTCTCAATAGTTCACGCGGTCTTCCACGCTGTGGCCCTTTCGGGCGATCAGCATGGTGCGGCTGAAGGTGCAGACGGTGTTGCCGTGCTGGTTGGTTCCCACCGTCTGCACCGTCACGATGCCTGCACCCGGACGCGAGGCGGATTCGCGCTTGCCGGTGACCTCCGAGGCAGCGTAGAGGGTGTCGCCGGCGAACAGCGGATGGGTCAGGACGATGTCCGTCCAGCCGAGGTTGGCGATCGCCTTCTGGCTAACGTCGCTCACGCTCATTCCTACCATCAGCGCGACGGTGAGCGGGCTGCAGATAATGCACTTGCCGAACTCGCTTGCCTTCGCGTACTCCTCGTCGAAGTGCATCGGATGCGTGTTCATGGTGAGAAGCGTGAACCAGATGTTGTCGGTTTCCGTGATGGTCCGTCCCGGCCGATGCTCGTAGACGTCCCCCACCGTGAACTCCTCATAGTAACGGCCGAACGTCTCGCGGTAACGCTGTTCGCCGATCCTCTTGTAGGCATGCACCATGTTCCTTCTCCTGTTCGGGTCTAGAAGACCGACCCCAGCCCGCTTTCCGCAGCCGATCCGCCGCGGGGTCTCCGACCGAAGTTCCCTTTCGCGTTACTGCTGGAGCGCCGTGGTCCCACGGGCAAGGCGCTTGGACGCACGTCCTGCTGACTTGTCCGGACATTATTCGATCTCGCCGAACCTGTGTCAATGATGAAATACCGGCGGCAGGCGCTGGGAGTCACTTTGAGGGAGGGGGTGAAGGGCATTCGGAACTCGGTGACACAGAACGTGTGTCTAGATAATTGTCCCTACAAATATTCTTTAGCCGAACATGCCACAGCCGCATGAGCGACTCAAATGCGCGCTTTCCTTCCGGCGTTTCCCCGAGGCGCTTTGCGCCAGACATGAACGTGCTTCCGAGAGCGGTTTGATACTTCTGGAAATGGGGTGAGCCTAGAAACGAGGCCAGGGTTCTCAGATCATCTGCAAGCGTGCTCGTTCGCTCACTGGCCATCTCGCCGCGCAGGGCTGCCACCACCCTCTTGGCTTGTTCTCGCTCGGCAGAAGAGTAAAGCTTTGGCGCACGAATGACGCTTTGAACCAGGACCAGGTTGCTCCAAGAAGCACCGATCTCTTCCAGGCGAGCTGCGGATTTCATGAGTTCCGGTTTGGACACTACGGCGGCAAGTTCCAGAAGTTCCTCCGGAGTTAGCTGTCGTTGCAGCTCGGCACACAAATGGGCCTCGAGGTCGACATCCTGCGGCAGCAGGAGTCTTCGCATCTCCGACGAGAAGGAGGGAAGATTTCTTGCCCATAGCGGATGATCTGGTCCCCAATTCGGCAGGGCCCTCAACTCTGCAAAGTATGAGCGGGCAAAGAGGTCCGTGGTCAGATTGAACGTCTGGACTGGACTGAAGACCTCAGCCTGCATTAGCGCCGGTTGAGGTGCTTGCGGGATCGCCGCGGCCGGTTGCTGTGCGTGTATCTGCGGAAACTGGCTGGCCAAGGCGAGAGCGAGAAGAGCGGCAACCGACGAGTACTTCTTCACGATGAGCATGCGCGATGACCTATGACACCCAACGTTCGAAGTACCAGGCGCTGCGCGGCTTCGTCGCGCAGCCGGCAACGCCCGCCGGGACGCCTACGCGATCGTGTCGATCAGCCGCTCGAACGCGGCCTCGTCGAACACCGTGTTGTCGAAGCGCAGCAGCGCGGGAAATTCGGCCGGATCGGGATCGAAACGGCGCTTGCGGTATTCGTCCCAGTGCTGCAGCTTGTAGCGGTCGCGCGCGTCGCCGCGGGCGACGATGCGCGCTTTCGCGGTGGCCTCGTCCAGCGCGATCCACACCACCGACACGCGGGTGTCGGCCGGCGCGCCGAGCGCGACCGGATCGAACACGCGCCGGGACTTCACTTCGCGCGAGAACGGCCCGACCAGCACCACGTTGACGTCCAGCGCGAGGTTCTCGGCGGCGATGTCGAGCAATCCGCTGTACTCCTGGTCGCGAAGGTTCTCCAGGTAGGTCGGGCTGTCGCGATCGTCGGGGTCGCCGGTGAGCAGGCCCATCACCCTCGCGCTGTAGGCGCCGTAGACCGTGTCCTTGTCGAGCACGCAGAAGCTCTCGCCGGTGCGCGCATGCAGCAGCGGCACCGCGCGTCGCGCCAGTGTCGTCTTGCCGGTGCCGGCGTGTCCGGCGAAGAAGACGAGGCGCGCCATCGCGTCTACTCGGGGTCGCCGGTCGCGACCGGGCGCGCCGGATCGGCGCACCACTCGCTCCACGAACCGGGGTAGAGCGCGCTGCCGGGCAGGCCCGCGAGCTCCATCGCCAGCAGGTTGTGGCACGCGGTGACGCCCGAGCCGCACTGGTGGATCAGCGCCGCCGGGTCGCGGCCGGCCAGCAGCGCCGCGTATTCCTCGCGCAGCACTTCGGCGGGCTTGAAACGGCCGTCGGGCCGCAGGTTGCGCTGGAACGGGCGGTTGACCGCGCCGGGAATGCGGCCCGCGACCGGGTCGAACGGCTCGACCTCGCCGCGGAAGCGCTCGGGTGCGCGCGCGTCGACGACCAGGCGCCGGTCGCTGCCCAGCCCGGCCAGCACGGTGTCGGCGTCCACCTGCGCGACCAGCGGCGCGCGCAGCGACAGGCTGCCCGGACGCGGCACGGGCTGCGCGCGGTCGACCGGATAACCGGCCTTGCGCCAGGACTGGATGCCGCCGTCGAGCACCGCGGCTTCGCGGTGGCCGAGCCAGCGCGCGAGCCACCACAGGCGCACCGCGAACGCGCCGCCGCTGTCGTCGTAGGCGACCAGCTGGCGGCCATCGGACAGGCCGATCGACTCGAGCCTGCGCCGCAGGGTTTCGCGATCGGGCAGCGGGTGGCGGCCGTTGCGGCCGTTCTTCGGCGCGGCGAGGTCGAAATCCTGATGCAGGAAGAACGCGCCGGGGATGTGACCGACCGACCATGCCGCCGGTCCGCTGTCGGGATCTTCGAGGTCGTGCCGGCAGTCGACCACCAGGCAGTCGTCG
Source organism: Burkholderiaceae bacterium (assembly GCA_023383035.1). GTDB lineage: Bacteria > Pseudomonadota > Gammaproteobacteria > Burkholderiales > Burkholderiaceae_E > Zeimonas. The sequence continues at coordinate 22,079 of JAHDYE010000027.1, forward strand.
ATGTGCGTGGCCAGTTCCTCGGCGCTGATCAGCGTGGTCCAGGGCATCGGCGGAAGGCTCCAGGTCGCGTGCCGGTGGCTCGACGTGACAAGCGTATCGGAAAGCCGCGCCGCGGCTCAGATCGACCCGAGCTGGCGGCGCAGGAATTCGTGGAAGTGCTGCATGCCGTCTTCCATCGGGCTCTGGTACGGGCCCGCTTCGTCGTCGCCGCGATCGAGCAGGATGCGCCGCCCGGCGTCCATGCGCAGCGCGATCTCGTCGTCCTCGATCGCGGTCTCCATGTAGGCGGCGCGTTCGGCCTCGGCGAAGTCGCGCTCGAACAGCACGATCTCCTCGGGATAGTAGAACTCGACGATGTTGGTGGTGCGCTGCGGCGCGCGCGGCACCAGCGTGGAGACGACCAGCACGTGCGGGTACCACTCGACCATCACGTTCGGATAGTAGGTGAGCCAGATCGCGCCGTGCCTGGGCAGCACGCCGTTGCCGAAACGCAGCACCTGCTCGTGCCAGCGCTGGTACACCGGGGTGCCGGGCTTGCGCAGCCCCTGGTACGTGCCCACGGTCTGCACCGAGTACCACTCGCCGAACTCCCAGCGCAGGTCCTCGCAGGACACGAAGCGCCCGAGCCCGGGATGGAACGGCACGACGTGATAGTCCTCCAGGTAGACCTCGATGAAGGTCTTCCAGTTGTAGGCGCACTCGTGGATCTCGACGTGGTCGAGCAGGTAGCCGGAGAAGTCGAACTCGCCGGTGCAGCTCAGCGCGGCCAGGTCGCGGGCGACGTCGCGTGGCCCCTCGAACAGCAGGCCCTGCCAGTTCTGCAGCGGCGTGCGGCCGAGGTCCAGGCACGGCTGCTGCTCGAAATGGGGCGCGCCGAGCAGGTTGCCCGAAAGGTCGTAGGTCCAGCGGTGCAGCGGGCAGACGATGTTGTCGGCGTGGCCCTTGCCGTTGAGCATCACCGCCTGGCGGTGGCGGCAGACGTTGGACAGCAGCTCGACGCCCCCGCCGTTGCGCACCAGCAGGCGCCCCTCGTTCTCGGCCGGCAGCGCGTAGTAGTCGCCCGGCTCGGGCACCATCAGCTGGTGGCCGACGTAGCCGGGGCCGTGCCGGAAAAGCGTGTCGATCTCGCGCCGGAACAGCGCTTCGTCGAAATAGGCGGAAACCGGGAGTTGCGTGCGCGCGGGTGCGAGACACTCGCGTCGACCCAGATCCGACATCCTGACCCTCCATGCCAGTCCAAGACGGAACCAAGCCCGGCCTCGGGAGTGCCCCGGGACGGCCAAAACCAGGGCATCGGTGCGCTCTGGGAGGGCGAAGGATACCCTGATTGGCGGGCAAGGCAAGTGCGGGCAGCGGCCTTCGGGCGGATTTCGCGGTTCTCCGGCGAACCTGCCGAAAGAAAAGTAAAATCAACGCTTTGGCCTGCTCAGCGGCCTGCTCAGTGAGCCTGCTCAGGCAGGGTCGGGATCCGGATCGATGGTCAAATCTTCCAGCCGTCAGGCTGACGTCTCCGAGGCGGTCGCAGCGGGCCCGGACGCCGCCTGCGAAGCTTCGCCGGCACCGTTCGACGGTGCGGCGCCCGAGTCGTGGGGGGGGGGCCCGCCGGGCGCGGGCGGATCGTGCAGCGCATGGAGAGCGGTACGCTGTCGCTGGAACAGTCGCTGGTCGACTATCGGCGCGCCGCCACGCTGGTCGGCTGGTGCCGCAAGTCGCTCGCCGACGTCCAGCAGCAGGTGCGCATCCTCGAGGCCGATCTGCTGCGTCCTTTCGAAGCCGGCGAGACGGACGAATCCTGATGGACGATACGCTGATCGCTACCGCGTCGGCGGCCGCGGCGCCGCCCTTCGAACGCTGGCTTGCCCTTCACGGCGAGCGCGCCGAACGGGCGCTCGAGCGCGTGCTGCCTGCGGCATCGACGCATCCGTCCGCGCTGCACGAGGCGATGCGCTATGCGGTGCTCGGCGGAGGCAAGCGGGTGCGTCCGATGCTGGTCTACGCGGCGGGCGAGGCGGGCGGTGCGCAGGCCGGCGCGCTCGACTGCGCGGCCTGCGCGGTCGAGCTGGTGCACGCGTACTCGCTGGTGCACGACGACCTGCCGTGCATGGATGACGACGTGCTGCGACGCGGGCGTCCCACGGTGCACGTGCGCTACGGCGAGGCGCTCGCGATGCTGGTCGGCGACGCGCTGCAGGCGTTGGCGTTCGAGGCGCTGGCCGGCGCGGCCGTGCAGGGCGCCGGCAGCGGCGCGACGGCGCTGATGGTAGCGGAGCTGGCGCGCGCCGCCGGCTCGGTCGGCATGGCAGGCGGCCAGGCGATCGACCTGGCGTCGGTGGGCCTCGCGCTCGAGCGCGAGGCGCTCGAGGACATGCACCGGCGCAAGACCGGCGCGCTGCTGCGTGCCTCGGTGCGGCTCGGCGGACTGTGCGCGGGCATGGCGGGCGACGCCGGCGCGGCGCGCCTGCATGCGCTCGATCGCTACGCGGAGGCGGTGGGGCTGGCGTTCCAGGTGGTCGACGACATCCTCGACGTGGAAGGCGATGCGGCCACGCTCGGCAAGACCGCGGGCAAGGATGCCGAGCGCAACAAGCCGACCTACGTGTCGGCGCTCGGTCTGCACGCGGCGCGCCGCCTGGCGGGCCGGCTGCGCGAGCAGGCGCACGAGGCGATCGTGCCGCTCGGCGAGGCGGGGCGCCGGCTCGGCGAGCTGGCCGACCTGATCGTGCGGAGGAAATCCTGATGACGGCCGCGCACGACGAGCGCACGGGCGGCACCTACCCGCTGCTCGAGTCGATCGACGATCCGGTCGCGCTGCGCCAGCTCGAGCGCGGCCTGCTCGGCCAGCTGGCCGGCGAGCTGCGCGGCTTCGTGCTCGAATCGGTGTCGCGCACCGGCGGGCACCTGTCGTCGAACCTCGGCACCATCGAGCTGGCGATCGCGCTGCACTATGTCTTCGACACGCCGCGCGACCGCCTGATCTGGGACGTCGGCCACCAGAGCTATCCGCACAAGATCCTGACCGGGCGGCGCGACCGCATGGCCGGGCTGCGCCAGTACGGCGGCATCTCCGGCTTCCCGAAGCGCAGCGAGAGCGAG
>JAHDYE010000028.1 GCA_023383035.1 Burkholderiaceae bacterium
GCTGCAGCGCGGCTACGCGGCCGGCGACCTGTCGGTGGTCTATCCGGTGGCGCGCGGTGTCGGCCCCGCGCTCGCCGCGCTCGGCGCGATCGCGTGGCTGGGCGAAGCGGCCACGCCGGCTTCGATGGCTGGGCTGGCGCTCATCGTGGCCGGCACGTTCACGATCGCCGGCGGATGGGCGATGCTGCGGGCGCCGGCGCCGGCGCCCGCACCGGCGCGTAGCGAGCCGGACACCCGCAGCGGCGCAGGTAACGGTGCCGGCACCGGAACGGGTCGCGGCAATGCGCAGCGCAGCGACGACGGCACGAGCACGGCGGCCCTGCGCGACGGCCCGACGACCGCCTCCCGGTTGCCCGGCATCGCATGGGGCGCGGCGATCGGCGTCACGATCGCCGTCTACACGATCAACGACGGGCGCGCGGTACGCCTGCTGCGCGCCGACCCGATCGTCTACTACTGGCTGGTCAACGTGGTGCAGGCCGTGGCGCTCGCGCCGTCGATCGCGGGTCGCGCCGGCGAAGCGCGTGCGCTCGTCGCGCGCCACGGCCGCACGCTGCTGGCGGTGGGCGTGCTCTCGCCGCTCGGGTACATGCTCGCGCTGCATGCGATGACGCTCGCGCCGGTGAGCCACGTGGCGCCGGCGCGCGAACTGTCGATGCTGATCGCCGCCTTCCTCGGCGTGCGCATGCTGGGTGAAGGCGAGCTGTGGCGACGCGTGGCCGGCGCTGCCCTGATCGCCGCGGGCGTCGGCTGCCTGGCGCTGGCCGGGAATCACGGATGAGCGCCGGGCCGCGTGCTTCGGACGCTGCGCGCACCGCGCGTACGTCGGCCGCGGTGCGCGCGCTGCTGTTCGGCAACTTCGCGATCGGCGCGGGCGTGATGGTGGTGGCCGGCATGCTCGGCGACCTCGCGCTGGGCCTGGGCGTGTCGGTGCCCACCGCCGGGCAGCTGATCACGCTTGCTGCCTTCGTCACCTGCGTGGGCGCGCCATTGTCGGCTGCGCTCACCTCGCGCATCGACCGGCGCGCGCTGCTGGCCGGGTCGCTGGTGTTCTACGCCTTCGGGCACCTGCTGTGCGCGCTCGCGCCCGGCTATACATGGCTCGCCCTGGCGCGCGCGTTCACCGTCGTGTCGGCGGCGATCTTCACGCCCCAGGCAGCCGCGACGATCGCGCTGATCGCGCCGCCGGCCGAACGTTCGAAGGCCGTGTCGGCGATCTTCGTCGGCTGGTCGATCGCGTCGGTGCTCGGCATGCCGATCGGCAACCTGCTGGGGGCGTATGCCGGCTGGCGCTGGGGTTTCGGCGCAGCGGCGTTGCTCGCGGCGGTCGGCGCGATCTGGGTGCGGCGCACGATTCCCGCCGGCCTGACGGTTCCGCCGCTGTCGGCTGCGGCGTGGCGCGCGGTGGCGGACAACCGGCTGCTGGTCGGCGTACTGGCGGTGACGCTGCTTTCGGCCGCCGGCCAGTTTACGTTGTTCGCGTACATCGCGCCGGCATTGACGGCGGCCACCCAGGCTTCACCCGCGGCGATCGCGGGCATGCTCGGGCTGTTCGGCGCCTTCGGCGTGATCGGGAACATGTGGACCGCGCGGCACATCGGGCGCCGCGGCCCCGACCGTGCGGTAGCGGCGAGCCTCGCGGCGATCATGATCGGCGTGGCGTTCGCGATGGCCGTCACGCTCGCGCTTGCGCCGGGCGTGCTGCCGCCGCTCGCCGCACGCTGGACCGCGTGGCCGCTGCTGTTCGCCGCATGCCTGTTCTGGGGACTGGGCTGCTTCGCGATGAACTCGGCGCAGCAGGCGCGGCTCGCCGCGATCGCGCCCGCGCTGGCCTCGGCCTCGATCGCGCTGAACACCTCGGGCATGTACGGCGGGCAGGCCATCGGTGCCGGCCTGGGCGGTGCGCTGATCGCCGCCGTCGGCATGGGCGCGCTGCCGTGGGTGGCCGGTGCGCTGCTCGCGCTCACCGCGCGGCTGTCGTCGCGGCTGCGCGGCACGCACGACGCGCCCGCCCACGGCGTGCCATGAGGTCAGGCCCGAACGGGCGCATGGTCGAGGCTGCCGCGTGGCGGAAAGCAGCGCCTTGCCGGTCCCCGGGGCTTGGCGCCCGATGGCAGGGCTGCGTACACTGCGGCCATGTTCGCAGCTCACGGCACCGCGCGATGGAGAACGCCGAACGATCCGCCCCTGAGCTTCGCGTTCCGGCCGCCGGCCGGAACATGGCCGGTCTGGCCACCCGCCGCGCCCTCGTAGGCCTGCTGGGTGTCTCGATCCTGTCGGCCTGCTCGACGCTGCCCTCACCGGGGCCCGGGCCCTCCGATCCCGCCGATCCCGGCCCGACCGGCCGCCTGCCCGAGGACCTCGCCCGCGAGGCGGCCTTCATGGCGCTCGGTCTCGTCGATACCCCTTACCGGTATGGCGGCAACACGCCGGCCGGCGGCTTCGACTGCAGCGGGCTGATCGTCTACGTGTTCCGCAGCGCCGCCGGCGTGGCGCTGCCGCGTACCGTCGCGCAACTCGCGCGCGTCGGCCAACCGGTGCGCGCCGCCTCGATGCGTACCGGCGATCTGGTGCTGTTCGACACCACCGGCCGCTTCTCGCACGCCGGCATCTACGTCGGTGATGGCCGCTTCGTGCACGCGCCTTCGCGTGGGGGCGTGGTGCGCCTCGATGGCGTGCACACGCGCTACTGGCGACCGCGCTTCTCAGGCGTCCGGCGCATCTGATGTGGCCTGCGGTATGCTCGGCGATCGAAGCGCTCGCGACTCCGCGCGAGTACGCCCTGGAAGGAGAAAGTGCCATGCCCGCCATCGACGCCGTCACCCGCGACCTGCTCGAACACACCGAGTTCGTCACGCTCGTCACCGAAGGACCGGACGGCCCCCATGTGGTCGGCAACTGGGGCGACTACCTGCGCAAGATCGGCATCGACGAAGACCGGATCATCCTGCCGGCCGGGCATTACGAACGAACCGAAGAAAACCTCCGGCGCAGCAGCCGGATCCAGTTGATGGCGGCGTCGCGCGCGGTGCGCGGCACGCGCGGGCCGGGGCAGGGGTGCGTGATCCGCGGCAAGGGCAGCGTGCAGACCGAAGGGGAATTGGCCGCGCGGGCGAAGGCCGCGTTCAAGTGGGCGCGCGGAGCGCTGGTGATCGAGGTGGAGAGCTGCGAGACGCAGTTGTAGGCGGTTCGGTCCCTACGGTCTACCGAAATGAGCGCGATGGACACGTCGGCGCTCGTTTCGACGCGCCGCTGAGGCCGCACACAGGTCGATGACCGACTTCATGCCTCGACAGCGCATGCCGCGCCGCCAAACAGACCTTGCTGGATCACCGCCGGTTCCTGGGTGTCCGGTAGCCAGTCCCGGCTCCCGCTGGAGATGCCCGAGCGTCCGGCCCGAGACAAACCCGGCCTGAAGGGATCTATTCTCGGGACCGGCACCCTGGGATCGCTGATGTCGCTGGCCGGCCGCAGGCGCTGGACGCCGGTCATGCGCCCGATGGTTTCGAGTGCGGCCGGCCGAGTCTGGACGGCGCTTTGTCCCCCTTCTTGCGATTTCGAGATTTGACTCCGGAGTCAAGAATTTATTGACTTGTTCAAACATCCGGCGTAGCTTTCAAGAAAACGAACGAGCCGTTAAGCGAAGAGCCGGCTCAGGAAAAGGAGACAAGTCGACGATGCCGAGCATGCTCGGCATGTAGCTGGAGCGCCGCTCCAGCACGATACCGATTCCAGCCTTTCGACGCACCGCGCTCCGCGTGGGCGCAGCGGGGTTCCGCTGCACCTTTGCCTTCCCGGGCGAGTAACGAATGACGGCAGATGACGAAAAAGGACGTCACGTGGTCGCGACAAGCAGTGGTTCCGAAGTCACCGGCAATCCTTTCGACCGCAATCGACAGCGTGAAGACAAGCGATCGGAAATCATCCGGGTGGCGGGAGCGGTATTCTGCTCGACCGGCTACGCGCAGACGTCTGTCGAAGACATTGCGAAGAAGATCGGCGTCAGCAAGGCGATCATCTATTACTACTTCGAGAACAAACTGGATCTCTTCCGAGCGTGCCACCTGGTCGCAACCGAGCTGCTCGAGAGCGGCTTCGAAGCATCCCGGGACGAGGACGAGCTACAGCATCTGCGGCGATTCGTTCGGCTATATGTCCTGTCGCTGATCAGCGCCAACAGCCCCGGTGCCGTCCTTCTTGACTTCCATCTGCTCCCGGAGAGCGAGGCGAAGGAAATTCACGTGCGCCGCGAGCGCGTTCACAACGAGCTCGAGAAGCTGCTCGCGCAACTCATGCGCCGCCGCCTGATTCGTACCTTGAACCGACGGCTCACGGTCATCACGATGATGAGCGCGATCAACGTCGTCCCTCGCTGGTACCGTGAAGGAGGGCCCTGGTCGCCGGAACAGATCGCCGATCATTGCGTCGCACAGCTCGTCGACGGCCTGCTCGTGCCGAAGAAACGCTGAATGACCAAGACGAACGACAACGCCAGGTTCGCGAGGAATCGGCGCGTTCTCGCGGTCGAGGGCGGTCACCGTCCGTACGGACTCGTCTGCACGGTCCGCGATCATTCGTTCCCATCGGACAAGCCTGAATCGTCGGGCGGCGCCGACAGCGGGCCCGACCCGTTCGAGTTGCTCATGGGCAGCCTTGCCGCCTGTACCGCCATGACGCTGCGGATGTACCTCGACCGCAGGGCGGTCGACGTCGGAGAAATTCGCGTGTCGGTGGAGCATGACGACGCGTCGCGGTCGGACCGTCCAGCCTTCCGGAGAGTGGTCGCGCTCGACCGGCCGATTGACGACGCGGTCTTGCAGAGGCTGCGCGATATCGCGGACAGGTGCCCCGTGCACAAGGTGATCGCCGCGGGATCGCGGGTGGAAACGCGATTCGTCGATTCGTGTCCTCGAGCCGAAGTGGAGGAAAGATGAGTAACGAAATGGTCGAGACGAATGCGGAAGCGCCGTTGCTGGTCGAGCGCGAGGGAGCGGTGATGACGCTCACCCTGAACCGGCCGCGTTCCGGGAACAGCCTTTCCACCGGGCTCATTGGACGGCTGCAAGGCATTTTCGACGAGACGGCTGACGACTCCAGCGTGCACGTGATCGTCATCGCAGCCCGGGGGAATGTCTTTTGTTCCGGGCATGACCTCCGGGAAGTAAGCGCGAACGGAACCCCCGGGTTTTCGAAGCACCTCGCGACGGTCTGCAACCGCATGATGCAGACGATCCACCAGCTTCCTCAGCCCGTGATCGCAAGCGTGCAAGGCGTCGCAACTGCCGCAGGTTGCCAACTGGTCGCCACCTGCGATCTGGCAGTGGCTTCCCGTACGGCCCGCTTCGGAACGCCAGGCGTGAACATCGGAACCTGGTGCTCGACGCCGATGGTCGCGGTCAGTCGTGCCGTGCATCGCAAGCACGCCATGCAACTGCTGCTCACCGGCCGGCTGCACGACGCGGAGACGGCGCTACGGATGGGCCTGGTGAACGAGGTGGTCGAGCCCGAGCAGCTGCAGGAGGCCACCAGGAGCCTGGCCGGCGAGATCGCAGAAAAATCGCCTTATGCGATCGCGCTCGGGAAGCGTGCGTTCTATCGGCAGATAGAGCTCGGCATTTCGCACGCCTACGAATACGCCAGCGAGCTGGCGGCACGCAACGCGACTGCTCGGGATTCGAGCGAAGGGATCTCCGCCTTCCTGGAGAAAAGGCCCGCGAAATGGATCGGGGCCTGAAAGGCTATCGAAGGAGTCGAATCATGAAGAGAATTGCCGTTCTCGCTTTTTCGATGATCGCCGGGCTCTCGTCGGGCGCCGCACGGGCGGCAGAAGTGCTGAACATGTCGAACTGGCTTCCGCCGACGCATCCGATCACCACGCAGATCATCAAACCCTGGATCGAGTCGGTCCAGAAGAAATCAGGCGGGAATCTCGTCATCCGGCAACTTCCCATGGCGCTCGGCGCCCCGCAGGCGCATTTCGCGCTGGCGCGCGACGGCGTGGCCGATGTCGTCATCGGCGTTCCCGGCTATACGCCCGGGATTTTCATAAGCGACAAGCTCTATACGCTGCCGTTCATCGGCAGTAGCGCAACTTCCGTTTCGCTGGCAGCGTGGCGAACGCATCAGAAGTACTTCGCGCCGCTCGGCGAGTACAAGGGCGTTCGCCTCCTCGGGCTTTTCTCGCACGGACCGGGGCAGGTGCACACGAAGAAGGAGATCCGCTCCCTCGGAGACCTGCAGGGGCTCAAGGTGCGCGTCACCGGCGGATACCTGCACGAGATCGCGTCGTCGTTGAAGATGGTTCCCCTGCTGAAGCCGGCTACCGAGTCGTATGAGCTGCTGTCGTCGGGCGTGGCCGACGGCACGCTGCTTCCGATGGAGTCGATGGCGGCCTTCCATCTTCAGAAGGTCACGACGCATACGTTGCTCGTTCCCGGCGGTTTCTACTTCGCCACGTTCTTCGTCGGCATGAACGAAGGCAAGTACCAGTCCCTGAGTCCGGAAGCGAAGGCCGCGCTCGACGCGGCCTCGGGGGAAGCGCTCGTTCGACTCGCGGGAGGCGTGTTCGACGCCGGAGACGAGAGAGTGCTGAAGGAACTGGGAGCCGCCGGGCACAAGCTCACCGTGGCAAGCGACCAGCTGAAGCGCGAAATCCAGACGGCGACCTCGCATGTCGAGAAGCTCTGGCTCGACGAGATCAAGGCGAGAGGCCTGGAAGGCGCCGAGGCGCTGCGCTACTTCCGCGAGCAGATCGCGGCCAACGAGAAGCCTCGGTAGCACCTTCCGGCCTAGGGTGCGGACATGAACGGCGCGACGTTCCGGTTCTGGCTCGATCGGTCCCTGACCGTGATGTCCGCCGTTCCGTTGTTCATCCTGATGTGCATCACGGTGATCGACGTGGTTGGTCGCTATGTCTTCGGCAAGCCCCTCGCCGGCGGTTTCGAACTCACCGAAATGCTCCTCGCGGTCGCCGTCTTCGCGAGCCTTCCGCTGGTCGAGTTGCGCGAGGAACACATCGCCATCGATCTGCTGGATCGCTGGTACTCCGAACGAGCACGGCGCTGGAGGCGCATGGTGGTCTATACGTTCTGTGCAGTCGCGATGAGCGCCGTCGCCCGGCAGATGTTCACGAAGGCCGAGACGATCGGCCGTGATGCGATGACCACGGCGGTGCTGATGATTCCTGTCGCGCCGGTTGCCTACTTCGTCGCCTCGATGTGCGCGGTCGCGGTGTTGCTCCTCGTCGGCAAGTCACTGCAAGCCGCTCTCGGCATCGCGAGCCGGGCATGAACGAGACCGTCCTCGGGTTCGCGGCGCTATTCGCGCTGATGCTGGCCCGCATCCCCATAGCCTATGCGATGCTTGTCGTCGGTTACTTCGGTATTGCCCTGCAGATCGGGTGGAGCGCGGCGCTGGCGAGCGTCGGGCAGACGATGTTCGACACCGGTTTCGCCTATACGTTGTCGGTGCTTCCTTTATTCGTCTTGATGGGGAACTTGCTCACGGTCGGCGGTCTCTCGGGACAACTCTATCGCGCGGGAAATCTTCTTCTGGGGCACTACCGGGGCGGTTTGGCGATGGGAACGATCGCCGCTTCGGGCGCTTTCGCCGCCGTCTGCGGTTCGAGCATTGCCACCACGGCAACCATGGCGAAAGTGGCCATGCCTTCGATGCGGAAGTACGGCTACTCGGACGAACTGGCAGCCGGATCGATCGCAGTCGGCGGGACGCTCGGAATCCTCATTCCGCCTAGCGTCGCGATGGTCATCTACGGAATCATGACGCAGACGAACATCGGCAAGCTGTTCATCGCGGGCATCATTCCCGGGCTGCTGAGTATCGTGATCTACATCGCGGTCATCGCGGTCGTGACGAGCCTTCGACCCGAATTGGGGCCGCGCAGCAAGCGCGCTGCGCCCAGGGAGAAACTCGCGGCGATCCGCGACGTATGGACCGTGCTCGCGCTTTTCGTCGTCGTGATCGGCGGAATATACGGCGGTATCTTCACGGCCACCGAGGCGGCCGGAATCGGGGCGGCCGGCGCATTTCTGGTCGCGGCCTTTCGCCGCACTCTGGGATGGCGGTCGCTCTACGGGGTGCTGGGCGAGACATCGCGGACGACGGGCATGCTCTTTTTCGTGCTGTTCGGGGCTCTTGTGTTCTCCAATTTCGTCAGCCTGTCGGGGTTTCCCGATCGGCTGGGCCTCTGGGTAAGAACGCTCGACGTGCCGCCGTGGGCCGTCATCGCCGCGATCCTCGGCATCTATCTCGCCCTGGGATGCCTGCTCGAGACGCTCTCCATGATCCTGCTGACGGTGCCGATCTTCTATCCGATCGTTGCGGCCTACGGATTCGACCTGGTCTGGTTCGGAGTCCTCGTCGTTGTCGTTGCCGAAATATCGCTGATCACCCCACCGGTCGGCCTGAACGCGTTCGTCCTGAGCGGCGTTACCGAGAATCTGAGCACGGGAACGGTTTTTCGCGGGCTGCTTCCGTTTCTCGTCGGAAGTCTCATCATCCTGTTCATCGTCGCGGTGGTACCCGGTATTTCGCTGTACCTGCCGTCCCTGATGCGCTAGCGGCACTGGAGCGAATCGTTCATGAATTTGCTGAACCTCGCCTACTTTCTCACCAGGGCAGCAAGACTTCACCCCGACCGACCGGCGATCGTGCATGGCGAGAGGATGTTGAGCTACCGGTCGCTCGACGAGCGCGTCGGGTGCCTCGCCGGCGCGCTCGTCGGTCTCGGTCTGCAACGCGGTGATCGGGTCGGGATCGTCGTCGAGATCGAGCCCCGCGCCATCGAGTGTCTGCTCGCGCCGCTGCGCGCCGGATTCGTGCTCGTGCCGATGAACCCGCGCCTTCATGCCAGCGAGTACGCGTTCATGCTCCGGAAATGCGGAGCCAAGGTACTGCTGGTGAGCAATGAACGTCTGGACGATCTGCTGTCGATACGGACGGAGTTCTCCGAGGTGAAGCACATCGTCGGAATCGATGCGCCATCCGTCGACGGCGTTCTCGACTACGAAAGCCTGCTGGCCGATGCCATGGCAATTCCCGATGTCGAGGTGAGCGAGCAGGACCTCGCCTGGATCTTCTTCACGTCGGGAACGACCGGTCGTCCCAAGGGTGCGATGCATACGCACCGCAGCCTGCGAACGATGGTCGAAACGCAACTCATCGAGTCGCTCCCGGTACAGCGGGGCGACCGCCTCGCCGTGCTCACGCCGATGAGCCATGCGGCCGGGCTCATGGTCTTTCACGAAGTGGCGGGCGCAGGAACCCACGTCTTTCCTGCGTTTCGCGGTTTCCACGCCGAGGACTTCTATCAGCTGGTCGAGAGCCAGCGCATCACGAAGTGCATGCTCGTTCCGACGATGATCCAGCGCCTGCTGGACGCGCCGTGGCCCGTGCAACGAGATCTGTCGAGTCTGCGTACCGTCATGTACGGCGCGGCGCCGATGTACGTGGAGCGACTGAAGGAAGCCATCGATCGCTTCGGCCCGATCTTCGTCGGAGTGTTCGCGCAAGGAGAGGCGCCGCTCGCGTGTACATGGTTGCCAAAGGAAGAGCATGCGGTCTCCGACGAGGGAGGGCTGAAGCGGCTGGCCTCGGTTGGACGCGAGTCCTACGGCGTCCAGGTACGCGTGGTCGGCGAAAACGACGAAATCCTTCCGCCGAACTCCACAGGCGAGATCGTCGTTCGGGGTGACCTGGTGATGCAGGGATACTGGGATGATGCCGAGGCGACGGACGACACCCTGCGTAACGGCTGGCTTCATACCGGCGACGTCGGGCACATGGACGAGGACCACTATCTCTACATCACCGATCGGCTGAAGGACATGATCATCAAGGGGGGTACGAACATCTATCCGCGCGAGATCGAGGAGGTGCTCTACCGTCACGCCGATGTGCAGGAAGCGACCGTCTTCGGCGTCCCGGACCCAGAATGGGGAGAAGCAATCATTGCCGCTGTCTCACTGCGGCGGGGAGCGACCGTGACGGAGGGCGAGTTGGGTGCGTGGTGCGCGGCTCATATTTCCGCCTTCAAGAAACCGAGCAAGTTCCATTTCGTGGACGAGCTCGCCAAGAACGGCTACGGGAAGATCATGAAGCGGGAAGTCCGCAAAGCGCTGTATCCGGAAATTGCCAGGAGCATAGGCGGCTAGCGGCAGCTGGCTGGTCTCCGACGCCGGGCTGCTGTACAAGTCTTGAACCTGCCGAGAGATGTCCTCCGAGAAAACTCAGGCAGTTCAAAACTGGAATAGGCTGCTCATTTCGGTGACGGCACGGACACGCCAAAAACCGAGCAAGGCTTTGTATACAATCGCGCGATCTGTCGCTGCGCGTATGCACCGGTCAAGGAAGGGAAACGTCCCCGGTGGGGCGCCCTGACTTCAAATCCGAGGAGAGGCGTACGACGCCTCTGGCGAGTTCGACTCCCGCCTCTTCCGCCATACTCTTTTTTCTCGAGGCACACGCAATGGTGATGGTGAGTCGCCTGAGCCGCGCTGCCTACGCCGGCGATCGCCAGCGCGGACAACACGGCTTCGCTTCACGGGGAACCGTACTCTGAGCTACGATGCAATCCGTCACGCGTTCGTAACGTGATCGACCATGAGTGCGCCGAAACGCTGGCTGCGATCATTGAAACACCTACGGTGGCGAATTCGGCCTGCCGCTAAGCCCGCCCAGCCGATTGCCGGGTGCGCTCGTGTTCGGCACGCTTGCCCGGGGGCAAGGGAGGCCGGCCAGTCCCGGATGACAAGATACGAATTGGCGCATACGTCAAGATAAGCGGCTTCACCATACATGGAATACGACGCGATTGTCATTGGCGCAGGTCCGGCCGGCCTCACTGCGGCGGTTGAACTCGCGTGCGCGACGCACCGCGTGCTCGTGCTCGAGGCCGAGTCCTTTGGCGGCGCTATCCTCAACGTGGAGTGGATTCAAGACTACCCGCGACCCGGAGAGAAGATGGCTGGCGCCATGCTCGCCTCCGAACTCGTCGATCGCGCGCAGGCGGCCGGCGTGGAAATGCAGGTCGCGCAGGTGAGCGAAGTCGAGTTCTATTCCGGCTGCATTTCGGTGACGCGCGCCGATGGCGCGGCGCACACGTCGTCCGTGCTGGTGCTGGCGGCTGGCCTGCGTTCCAGGTCGCTCGGCGTGCCAGGCGAAGCTCGCCTCCAGGGGAAAGGCATGATCCACTGCGCGATGTGCGACGCTGGTCTCTACCGTGATCGCGTGGTGGCGGTATGTGGCGCGGGCGATGCCGGTGTCATCGAGGCGCTCTACCTCGCTCGCTTCTGCTCCAAGGTTCATCTTCTCGAGAAAAGCGCTGCGCCGAGCGCAAAGGCCTCGCTTCTGCAAGAGGTCATGAAAGAACCGAAGATCGAGCTGCGTTGCGGCGTGAAGCCCGTGGAAGTGGTTGGCGACGATTCAGTGACCGGCATCGTGATCGAGCAGGCGGACGGCAGGCGCGAAGAGCTGGATGTTTACGGCGTGCTGGTGCACGTCGGCTACGAGCCGGCCACGAATTACCTTCATGGGGCCTTGTCGCTTGATGCCTCCAATCGGGTCATCGTGAACGAAAGCCTCGAGACGGGCGTACCCGGTGTTTTCGCCGTGGGGGATTTGCGCAGCGGCTCGCCGCGCGGCGTGGTTGCCGCGATTGCCGATGGCAAGGCCGCCGCACGGGCCGCTCGGGAGTTCCTGCGAGCGTGATCGTCGCCACCGCGGGGCACATCGATCACGGCAAGACGCGGCTCGTCAAGGCGCTCACCGGCGCCGATACCGACCGGCTGCCGGAAGAGAAGGCGCGCGGTATCTCGATCGACCTCGGGTTCGCATACCTGCCGCTCGAGGCGGGCGGCGAAATCGGTTTCGTGGACGTGCCAGGCCACGAGCGCTTCATCCACAACATGCTCGCCGGCGTAGCCGGTATCGATTTCGCGCTGTTCGTGGTCGCCGTCGACGACGGCGTCATGCCGCAGACGGTCGAGCACCTCCAAATCCTCGACCTGCTCGGAATCCGGCGCGGCATCGGGGTACTGACGAAGGCTGATCGTGTCGATGCCGCGCGCATCGAAGCCGTCAGGATCCAGCTGGCGAACCTCTTGCAGGGCACGACTCTTTCAGCCGCTTCGGTTTTCGCCGTTTCCTCGCTGACGGGCGAGGGCATCGAGGCGCTGCGTGCTGCGCTCGTCGCCGCGGCGCGCGAGCATCACGAGCGCCATCGCGAAGGACAGCTTTTTCGCCTGGCGGTGGACCGCGCCTTCAGCGTAGCGGGCAGCGGCACCGTGGTCACGGGCACTGTCTTCAACGGCGAGGTGAAGCGGGGCGAGTCGCTCGTCGTGTCGCCCGCGGGCGCCGTGGTACGCGTGCGCGGCCTGCAGGTGCGCGGGCGTGCAGCCGAAGAGGCGCGCGCTGGCATGCGTTGCGCGCTGAACGTGGCTGGCGTCGAGGTGGATGCCGTGCAGCGTGGTGATTGGGTGCTTCACAAGTCGCTGCACGCGCCGACGGCGCGCATGGATGTGCGGCTGAGAGTGCCTGCGGGGGCGGAGCCGATCGACCACTGGACGCGTGTTCACGCCCATCTCGGCACTGCAAAGGCCATGGCGCGGGTAGCCATTGCGCGTGCAGGGAGTCTCGCACCCGGCGCGACCGGGCTCGCGCAGCTGGTGCTCGAACGTCCGATCGCCGCGCTCACCGGCGATCGCCTCATCGTGCGCGCCCAGGACGCGAGCCGCACGCTCGCGGGCGGTACAGTAATAGACCCGTTCGGCGTGTCGGCGCGACGCAGCGCGCGCGCCGTGGAGTTCGCCGCGCTCGAACTCGACGAACCGGCGAAAGCGCTTGCGGAGTTGCTCGCCATCCCGCGCCATGCGGTCGACTGCGCACGCTTCGAAAGGATGTTCTGCCTTTCGCGGCAGGCAGCCGATCGGTACTACCGGGATGAACAGGCGCTTTGCATCGGCCGGGAGCCACGCGTTGCGCTGCGGGCCGAAACCGTGGCTCAGTTGCGCAACGCGGCGCTCGAGCGGATAGCTGCCTTCCATGCCGCCGAACCGCGCTCGCAAGGCATGAACGTGGAGCGGCTGCGTGCCGATGTAGCCCCCTGGCTCCCTGCCGACGCGTTCGGCTTCGTGCTGCGCGGCCTGGTGGAGGTGAACAAGCTTCAGTTCGACGGCGTGCTCGTCAAGGCTGCGGGCTTCGACCCGACATCCAATGCCGCGGACGAAGCGCTCTGGCAGCGAGTGCAGCCGGAGCTGCTGGAGGCAGGCTACGTTGTTCCCGTGGTGCCGGAAATTGCGAGGAGGTTGGCGATCGATGAGCCGACGTTACGGGACTTCCTGCATCGCAAGGCGAGAAGCGGCGCGGTGTTCCAGGTTTCGCCGCAGCGCTTTTATCCGAAGGCCACGCTCGCCGTGCTGGCAGCCAACGCAGCGCTCGTAGCCCGCTCGGCCTCGCGCGGGCTCTTCAGCACGGCGCAATATCGCGAAGCCAACGGAATCAACCGCGGCGTCGCAATCGAAATCCTGGAATTCCTCGATACACTCGGGATCACGCAGCGCATAGGCGACTTGCGCAAGATGAACAGGAATTTCGTGCCGATCCTGGGCGCGGCCAAGCCGCGACTGGTCACTCGGCCTTGAGGTTGCCGACCTTGATCACCTTCGCCCACTTGGCGGATTCGCTCCCCACGAATTCCGCGAACTCCTCGGGTTTCGAGCCGACGACCTTCATGCCGACTTTTTCCAGCCGCGCCTTGACGTCCGGCTTGTTGATGGCGCGCACGATGTCCTGCTGGATCCTGTCGATGATCGGCCGCGGGGTTCCGCGAGGCACGATCAGACCGAAGAAGCTCGTTACGCTGAAGCCCGGGATCGTCTCGGAAATGAGCGGATAGACCTTGATGTTCTCCGGCTGACTGGCGCTCGCGAGCGCGAGGATCTTGAGCTTGCCTTGCTCGGCGAATTGCTTGGCTGAATGGTATACATCGAACATGATGTCCACGCGCCCGCTTATGACATCGAGTTGTGCGGGGCCGCTCCCATTGTAGGGTACGTGCACCATGTCGATGTTGGCCTCGATCTTCAGCAGCTCGGCCGCCAGATGCGATGCGAGGCCAATGCCAGGCGACGCGTAACTGATCTTTCCGGGATGCGCTTTCGCATACGCAATGAGCTCACTCACCGTGTTGAAAGGCGCCGCCGGATTGGCGACCAGCACTATCTGCAGGCTGGTGAGCTGGGTAACGTACTCGAAGTCGTCAGGCGTTTTGTACGGAATGGTCGCCGCGCGCAGCGCCGGGTTGATCACGTGCGAGGTGGTGTCCAGCAAGATCGTTTGCCCGTCGGGCGGTGACTTGGCCACCATGTTGACGGCGATGACGCCACCCGCGCCCGGCTTGTTTACGACTACCACCGGCTGATCCCATGCCGCCTGTAATTGTTCTGCGACGATGCGCCCGGCGAAATCGGTCGGCCCACCGGGTGGAGCGCCTACAACCACGTTGACCACGCCTTTCGGATACGCCTGCGCGGCCGCTGGTGCAGCCGTGCAGAGCGCGAAAAGGCCCAAGCCAAGCATGAAGATGAACCGCTCACGGAGCTTCATGACTCCTCCCCTCAATATCGTTCGTACGTGGGAACCATGCTCCGGTACCGGGCGACGAGCTCGCCCCAGGCTGCGGGCAGACGAATCTTCTTGGTCACGAAATTGCGTCCAGGCATGCCCGCGCCGCTGGCGATCCCGATGAAGGCTCCCGGACCGCCCGCCACGATGATTCTGGCGTGCTCGGGGCTCGGAAGGATCGCCATCGAGTCCATCGGGTTCGGTGGCAGTGTGCCCGGCACACCGTGCGCAAAATCCACGCCGTAGTAGGCGCGATGCCGGTACGCCGGCACTCGGCCGAATTCATACACGTACTTGGCGATCAGGGGTTTGGTCCAGCCTCGGGCAGCTAGTGTCTTCGCCTGTACCGGGGTGATGATGAAGCACGATAGACCACCCCTTCCTGGGATCAGGTTGTAGGCGAGGGTGCTCAGGATGCCGCGGTCGTCGGACCCGTATTGCCAAAGCTGTGTGTAGCTATTGGGGTAGAAGAGCGAGACCGCGCTCTCGCTCTTGTCAAGGCCCTGGTCGACGTGAAGTGGCGACCAGGGGCTCGCCTCCTCGTTCTCCGCGATCACGCTGGAGTATTTTCCTGGGTTGCCCAGCACCCCCATGTCCTCGACCGCCTTGCGCGCGCCGCCGATGTTCTTGACGAACAGTCCTACCGCCCGGCCGATGACAGCGTTGGCGATATCCCCGGGACTGAGCGCGCCAGAACTGCTGTTGACGCGCACGTCGTGGCGCACCGGCCCGCTCACGATCCAGAAAGGCGCCCATGAGCCGGTACTTGTGCCGTACGTGCCGAGATCACCCGCCGGGTCGGTCAGGGCTTCGACGCAGGCGATGAGAATCGGCATGTGAATCGGCAACGCGCCGGCCATGACGCCGTTGATGGCGATCTTCTCCACCGTCGCGAAGCCATGGCGCGGCTCGATTTTGCCCACCACGTGATCGGGCGGTAGGTCGGTACCGGCGAGCATTTCGCGTACCGCCGACTCAGTGGGTGGTACGAGCGGCAAGCCGTCTCCCCAGCCGCGCTTGTAGAAGAAGCGGTTGAGTTCACTCAGGCTTCCCTTGAAGGCGAGCCTCGAGGGCCTTTCGCTCTTCTTGCGCGCCGGCGCCCTCTCTTCGGCTGTGAGCGGGGCAGTGAGCGCCGCGATGATGTCGTTCATCGCCAGCCGAATGCCCTCATCGGCGTCTTCCTGGACGCTGCATTCGCACTGGATGGTTTCCGCAACGATGCGGACCCCTGGCATTCCCATATTCGACGCGGCGGACCGCCCGTCGGTGACAAAGCCCTCGTTCGCGAGCACTACCGCGGGCCGATGCAAGTCCTCAACAGATATTGCATCGTGCACAAGGAACTTTGTACAAGAGCCTCAGTCTGCGATCGAAAGGACGACGGCATCCACGCTTGAAATCCAGGCCGCAAACTTCTCCTTGCCGGCCGTTCGCATCTCGGGGACGTTGACGTCGGTGCACGTGTACCAGGAGGTTGTGACACCGGGCGCACGCTCGAGCAACTGCCGCTCGAATGACTCCAGGGTCAGCTTGGCGGCGCGCTTCGCATTGATGAAGAGACCGATCTGCTTGCCTTCGAGTTTCTCGAGGCGCGGCGAAAGTCCGCGCAGCGCAACCGGCTCGGCATCCGCCCAAGGGCTTAACACCTCGAATTGCGCTCCTTCCTGGCTGGAATTTCTCCCTGTGCTTGCGTCCATCTCCCCCTCCGCTTGTCGATTCTTTACGTGAGTGAAAACATCTCATCCATAAGCGTTGCGCGCCAGCGTCTGCACCTAAGCGAAACCATCTTACCAAGAGAGCGAGACGGAAGCCAAGCCTCTGCCTGGCTAATGACCTTCGAGTGCTTCGTGTAGGCAGTGAGGGGGCGACGTCTCGCGTGAGCATCTCGAGGTCGAATCGTTCGACGAGGAGGCGCAGAGAGTGGAGTTCCGGAAGGACGCCACTGCTCAGGATGATCGGTGGTTCTGGCATCTCCCTCCGCTGCCGAACGACCCCGATACACTGCAGGCCTGCGCAACGCCGTCGCCGCCTGGCCGGTCGCGATCGGCTGTAAGGTCCAAGGCCAGAACAAAGTTCAGGGTTTTGTCACATGCCGGAAAAGCAAAGCAGCGGACGCCGCAAGTCGGAGGTGCCCCGGTTGGCTGAAGTTAGGCCGCCGCCGCCGGCAGTGAAGCCGCGGACCAAGCGGGTGCAGAAGAAGTACACGGCGCGGTATATCCAGGTCCTCGAGGCGGCCACGATGGCTTTCTCGCAGAAGGGCTATCACGTTGCGACGACCAAGGACATCGCCGACCAGTTGAATATCCAGCAGAGCAGCCTCTACTACTACATCAGGTCGAAGGAGGCGGCCCTCGAAGCGATTTGCCTGCTGGCCATCGAAGGCTACGTGGCGTTCTCCACGGCGATCAGGCGCTCCGACGCATCCTGCTCCCGGAAGATTCGCGAACTGATCGAGCATCACCTCGAGACGATCCGGCATCGCCCTGCGCTGTTCAAAGTCTTCATGAACCACCGCCAGGACCTGCGGGATGAAGTGAGGCACGAGATCGGACGCCAGATACGGCAGTACGAGCACAACGTCGAGTCGATCATTCGTCAGGGCATCCGCAAGCAGGAGTTCCGCTCCGATATCGATCCCGCGCTGGCGACGATGGCCTTGCTCGGCATGTGCAATTTCGTGAGCGTCTGGTGGGGCAAGCGCGCTACCGGAGACATTCCCGCTGTGTGCGATCAGTTCGCCTCGATCATCGTTGCGGGTTTGGGTACGGACCAGGCTGCGGAGGCGAGTTCGAGCGATGAGGCACGCCTGCTATAGAGCCGGCAGCGACGATAAAATTAGATAACACGATCGAAATTCGATTGACATTTCGATTTTCGGTGACTAGATTGGCGCCCATGCAGCACATGCGGGGAGGGCGCAAGGCATGGGCAGAGCCGGGTACTTCGAGCGGAATCGGCGCGACTTCATCAAGGAAACTTCGGCCCTGCTGGGTACGGCTGCCTTGCCAGCAGGCGCCGCAGCTGCCCAGTCGGCGAGCCCCGTGCGCCGACGAGCTGACTGGCGTGTTGTGTGCTCCGAACATATTCCGGACATCGATGTCGAGCTGGCAATCGATTTATCCGTTGGGCAGGGTCATGAAGGAGCGAGGTCACAAGACCGCGGCCTTCATCACCTGGAAGTACACCTCGGGCGAACAGCAGCTCGCCGCGTTCAAGGAAGGCTTCGAGAAGGAAGGCGGCAAGATCGTGCGCGAGTTGTTCCTGCCGTTCCCGCAGGTGGAGTTCCAGGCGCTGCTCACGGAGATCGCGAGCGTGAAACCCGACGCCGTAGTAGCCTTCTTCGGGGCGGCGGCTGCGGCGAAGTTTCTCAAGGACTACGACGGCGCAGGCCTCAAGCAGTCCATTCCCCTCTACGGAGCCGGCTTTCTCACGGAAGGTGTGCTCGAGGCCGCGGGCGATGCTGCCGAGGGGGTGGAGACGACGCTCAACTACGGCGACGGGCTCGACACGAAGAAGAACAGCGCCTTTCGCCTGGCATATGCCAAGACCTACAAGCTGCAACCCGACGTGTTCGCCGTGCAGGGCTACGACGCGGCTCAGCTGCTGGAGGCCGGCCTGGCCGCATCCCGGCAGGGCATCGCCGACCGCGATGCGGTGATCCGCGGCATGGAGAAGGCGCGTATCGACAGCCCGCGAGGCATCTTCACGATGTCCAGGGCTCACAACCCGATACAGGACATCTACCTGCGCAAGGTCGTCGGCAAGGAGAACCGGATCATCGGCATTGCCACCAGGGGCCTGGCCGACCCCGCGCGAGGCTGCAAGCTCGCATCCGGCCTCTGAGGCAGGCTCCGGCTGCGACCAGAAAGTAATCGGCTGTGATCGATCCAGCTGCCGCCAAGCAGGCGGTGATTGACTACTGCAAGAAGCGAGGCGCCCTGGCCGTGGGCGTCGCCAGCCTCCATGCCTGCGAGCGCATTGCTCCGCCGGGGCACAGGCCGACCGATCTGATGCCGCGGGTGAAATCGGTGATCTCCATCGGCGTGGGCGGCCAGACCCGTGGCGCGTGGCAGATGCCCGCCAGCGCGATGGCGTACTCGGGGTCCACCGAAGTGCGCGCCTATTCGATCGCGTATGGCTGCGCTTTCTTCATCGAGCGGAAGTTCGGCTCGCCCGCGGTGTATGTCCCGCCCGATCTCGACCCGGCGGGCGGTCCGCGAATTCCGTTCCAGAGCATGAAGCTGCACGCGGAGCTCGCCGGCATCGGCGCCCGGTCGTTCGCCGGCGGCATCCTCCTGCATCCCGAGTTCGGATTCATGTACTTCGCTTCGGTGTTCTCCGAGCTGGAGCTGCCGGAAGACCGGCCATTGGCCGAGAACCCCTGCCCGGCACCCTCATGCGTCAGCATGCTGCGATCGTCGGGGCGCACGCCGTGCATGAAGTTCTGCCCTGCCCAGTGCCTGAGCGGCGAGGTGGACGAACAGGGGCGGCAGAAGCGCATGGTCTATGACATGGCCGCATGCGCCGACTACACGCAGGAGTACGACACCGTTCCGAAGATGCTGGCGAACGCCGTGCGCGACGAGGTACGCGGGCGGGGAGCCGACAGCCTTCTGGATCCCGACCGCCGCATGCTTTGGTACAAGGTGTCCGCCGGGTCCGGCGCCTGGTTCGCCCAGTGCTTCGAATGCATGCGCGTATGCCCGGTGACGCTGCGGGCGCCCTCGGCCGATCCCATCCTGCGCGGGGAAGCGGCGCGGACGACCGCCGTTCAACGGGAAAAGGAGTGAGTCGATGGCCCGCGGCTCGAGTCCGGATCAGATCGGCGTCACGCGGGAAATGGCGCAGACGTACGGAGACGCAATCTTCCGGATGAGCAACAACATCCAGGTGCGTGAAGGCGACCCGATCCGGGAGCTCGACTTCGACGCGATCGAACGCCAGCGGGAGGGCATGGGTCTCAGCGACGCCCAGATCGCGGATCGCATCGGCCTCACGCGCGACCAGGTGATGTTCATCCGCAACACCGAGGAGGTCCAGCGCCAGCGCATCGGCAAGCAGGCCTGTCTGCTGGAGCTCGGCGGCAGCAAACGCTTCCGGGTCGAGCGGGTCGTGCCGTTGGAGGAGCGGTTCCGCTTCGGCGAGAACGCGCTGCGGCTGCGCGAGGCGATGAAGTTCGACGCCGAGCGCACGCGCATGTACATCGAGCAAGGGTGGTGGCGCAATGACACGCTCCCGGGTTGGCTGGCCCGCGATGCAACCGGGAGACCGAACGCGCCGGCGGTGATCCAGGGCGCCTCCACGATGACGTGGGCCGAGCTTTCCGCCCGCGTGGAGCGTTTCGCCGAAGGGCTGCGGCAGGCCGGGGTAGCCCGGGGCGAAGTCGTCGCGGTCCAGTTGCCCAACATCCCCGAATTCCTCATCGCCTACCTTGCCATCTGTCGCCTCGGCGCGGTCATGACGACGCTGCACATGCCGTATCGCGACGGCGACGCCGCGCCCTTGCTGTTGCATAGCCGTGCCGCGGCGGTGATCTGCCTCGACAAGTGGAAGGACTGGGAGCCGGCACAGGGCTATCGCGCGCTTCAGGGTTCGATCCCTTCGCTGCGCCTCGTGATCGCCCTGGGCGAACCGGTCGAGGGCGCGCTCTCGTTCTCCGATCTCGTCGACTTCCCGCCCCAGCCAGGCGAAAGCGCGCCGCTACCGGTCGCGAGCGACCCGTTCCTTCTTCTCTATACGTCCGGCACGACTTCGGCGCCCAAGGGCGTGCCGCACAACTATCACACGATGCTCTCCAACGGGCGCCTCGGCGCCGGCGAGCATCGCATCACGTCGTCGGATCGCGTGCTGTCGGCGGCGCCCTTCACTCACCTGTTCGGTCTTTACAGCCTGCACGTCGCCTGGTCCGTCGGTGCGCCGGTCGTGCTCCTTCCCGTGTTCTCGCCGCAGGACCTCGTTTCGACCATCGAAAAAGAGCAGCCCACTGCGCTGTTCTCCAGTCCCGCCCACATTGCCGCCTGCCGCGCCCTGGGCTTGCTTCAGGAGCACGACATCAGCGTCCTCGAGCTGGTTGTCCTCTCGGGCAGCGCCTGTCCGGAACCGCTGGTGCGCTGGTTTCAGGATCAGGCGCCGGGCTGCTGCGTGAGCCAGTTGTTCGGGATGACGGAGACGCAGGCCGCGCTCTACACGCGCCGTTCGGATCCTCCGGAGGTCGCTGCCACCAGCGCGGGCCGGCCCAGCCCGGGCATGGAAGCACGCATCCTGGGCGCAGAGGGTGTGGCTTCCCCCGCAGGAGAGGAAGGCGAACTGCAGGTACGCGGGTGCTCGCAGTTCCCGGGATTCTTCGACAACGAGCCAGCGAACGCGGCCGCATTCACGCCGGACGGATGGTATCGGACGGGGGATCTGGCGGTGCAGGACGAACAGGGGAACATCAGGATCACCGGACGCCAGAAGGACATCATCAACCGCGGCGGAATCAAGTTCAACCCGTGCGACATAGAGGCGCTTCTGGATTCGCACCCGAAGATCCTGCAGTCGGCGATCGTGCCGATGCACGACCCGATTCTGGGCGAACGGGCCTGCTGTTTCGTTACGCTGCGCCCCGGCGCCGACCCGCCCGTCCTGGAGGAACTGGTCGAGTTCCTGATGCAGCGACAGGTGGCGAAGATCAAGCTTCCGGAGCGCCTCGAGGTCATCGCGGAAATGCCTCTGACGCCCACCCGGAAGATCATCAAGGGCCTGCTCAGGATCGGGCCGTAGACCAGGAGGGCCGACCATCAAGCTCTACACCATGGCACGCGCCACCAACCCGAGGCGCGTGGAAATGTTCATCGCGGAAAAGGGCATCGCCGGTATCGAGCGGGTGTCGGTCGACCTCACCGCCGGAGAGCATCTGACCGAACGCTTTCGCGCGCTCAATCCGCTTGCGAGGATTCCGGTTCTCGAGTTGGACGACGGGCGGTACCTCGCCGAATCCCGTGCGATATGCAGCTTTCTCGAGGCCCGCTATCCGGACCCCAACCTGATGGGCGCAAACGGGGAAGAGCGGGCCTTCATCGAGATGATCGACCGCCAGATCGAGTTTCACCTGCTGGGCAGCATCACGGCCTGCGTGCGCCACACGCATCCTGCCTTCGCGGCGCTCGAGAGCCCTCAGTTTGCCGACCATGGCCTCGCACAGGGGCAAAAGATGAAAAAGGCGGCGCAGTGGCTCGATCGTCAATTCGAAGAGCAGCAGTACGTAGCCGGCCCGCGTTTCACGATCGCCGACATCACCGGGTATTGCGCGATCGAGTTCGCGCGGTTGATCAAGTTCAGGCCCGAGGACGAAGGGCTCAGCCATTTGGCCGCATGGCGTGATCGGGTTTCGGGTCGGTCGAGCGCGAGGGTGTAAGGCCGCCTCGATCTTCCGATCATCGTCCCGCTACGTGACCCTCTCGTACGCCGCCTTCACCGTCTCTTCCCCGTACTTGCGCTCCAGCCGCCGGATCGCGAAATGTCCCCGGCTCATCGCCTGGAAGTGATCGATGAACAGGTAGTTGATCGTCGCGCCGCCCGCGGCTCCCACGATCGGGATCGCCATCGCGGCGGCCTTCTGCGACACCTGGATCTTGAACCGGGTCGCGATCAGCGAAACCAGACGCACCAGCGCCGGTGCGCCGGCGTCGGCGGCTTGGCGGGTCGCCAGGTATTCGGCGGCCTCGGACACCGCTCGCGACAGCGCCGCCCGCATCGCGAAGTAGGTCGTCTCCGAAGCGTCGTCGGCTTGCGTTTCTCCGCCGAACGCGAACACCTCGATGCAGGCCAGCCGCGCTTCGGGACGGGCCAGGTCTTCGCCGTGCGAGCGTGCGATGTCGGCGATCGAGCGGCAGATGATCGTGGTCGACACCGGAAGCTCCAGGGCCAGCGCGCCGAGGCCGAACGCGCCGCCGGCTGCGCCGCTCGCGGCGGCCGCCAGCTTGTGCAGCCGCGGGCGCGCGGCGCCTCCACCACTGCCCATCGACGCGATCGCTACCGCGAGCGCGGCGTTCAGTGCGTCGCGCGTGATCACGGTCACCTTGTCGCGCCAGCGCGGCGGCAGCAGCTCGAAGCCCTTCTCGATCGGCTTGCCGACGACGTTGGTCAGCTTGACCGCGAGGCCGGGGTTCTCGAGTAGTACCCTGGCTTCGGCGATTGCTTGCTGGTCTTCTTCGGAAATCGTCATGGCGGTCATCGCGATCCTGTGTCGAGTGTCGCCGATGCCGGCCGGCGCGCCGAATCGGTCGCCGGGTCGACGGTAACGCGGCGCTACACTCTTGCTGTCATACCTGACACGACGATGTGCCTGCCGTCCGCGCGCACGCCGTCATGCTGCGCACAACGCTGCCACTGCGTCGCACACCCGCTGCCCTGGCTCCAGTCCTGCGGCGCGCGCCCTGCCGTTGACGTGGGTGATCACGCCGCAGTCGTAGCCATCGCGCGCGTCACCGATCCGGGCCGATTGGTGGGAATACGTCGCGCAGACGATGCCGACTGCCTCCAGCAGCTCGAGCGCAACGATGCCGGCGCGCTGCTTGCCGACGCCCGCGTCGTTGAAGAATACGGCGTACGGACGCGCCGGTGCATCGAGTACGAACCCGCTCGACGAAACGCCGCCATGAGAGCCCGTCACGATGACGGTACCGGCACAGCGTTCATCGATCGCGGTGATCGTGTCGAGCAGCTGCAGGATCCGCTGGTTCATGGCGCATAAGCATATGCGCGTCGCGCCTGCTGCGGGTGCCCCTGCACCCAGGCATTTATTCTCATGATCGGTGCGGCTCCGCCGATATACTCCTCTCCCCGCGTCTGTTTACGCTCCCACGGTTCCACGATGTCCCGCCCCGAATCCAGCCCCGTCGAAGCCCGCCTGCGAGACCTGCTCGAGCGCCGCATCCTGGTGCTGGACGGCGCGATGGGCACGATGATCCAGCGCTATCGCCTGGACGAGGCGGGCTTTCGCGGTGAGCGCTTCGCCGAGCTCGCGCGCGACGTGAAGGGAAACAACGAGCTGCTGTCGCTGTCGCAGCCGCACATCGTGCGCGAGATCCACGAGCAGTTTCTCGCCGCGGGCGCCGACATCGTCGAGACCAACACCTTCGGCGCCACGACGATCGCGCAGGCCGACTACCGGCTCTCGCACCTGGCGCGCGAGATGAACCTCGCCGCCGCGCGGCTGGCGCGCGCGGCCTGCGACCGCTTCAGCACCGCCGAACGTCCGCGCTTCGTGGCCGGCGCGGTCGGCCCGCAGCCGAAGACCGCCTCGCTGTCGCCGGACGTGAACGACCCCGGCGCGCGCAACGTCACTTTCGACGAGCTGCGCGCGGCGTACGACGAACAGGTGCGCGCACTGATCGAAGGCGGCGCCGACCTGCTGCTGGTCGAGACGATCTTCGACACGCTGAACGCCAAGGCGGCGGTGTTCGCGATCGACGAGATCCTCGCCGAGCGCGAGGCGGCCGGCCTGCCGCGCCTGCCGATCATGATCTCCGGCACCGTCACCGACGCGTCGGGCCGCATCCTGTCGGGCCAGACCGTCGAGGCGTTCTGGAACTCGCTGCGCCACGCCCGGCCCATCACCGTGGGCCTGAACTGCGCGCTCGGCGCGGCGCTGATGCGGCCCTACATCGAGGAGCTCGCCGCCAAGGCCGACACCTACATCTGCGTGTACCCCAATGCGGGCCTGCCCAATCCGATGTCGGACACCGGCTTCGACGAGACGCCCGCCGTCACGTCGGTGCTGCTGGGCGAGTTCGCGCGCGCCGGCTTCGTCAACGTGGCCGGCGGCTGCTGCGGCACCACGCCGGAGCACATCGCCGCGATCGTCGCGGCGGTCGAAGGCTTGCCGCCGCGCCGCGTGCCCGAGCGTCCGCGCGCGCTGCGCCTGGCGGGCCTGGAGCCCTTCACCATCGACGAGAGCTCGCTGTTCGTCAACGTCGGCGAGCGCACCAACGTCACCGGCTCGAAGGCGTTCGCGCGCATGATCCTGGCCGGCCAGTTCGACGACGCGCTCGCGGTGGCGCGCCAGCAGGTGGACAACGGCGCCCAGGTCATCGACGTCAACATGGACGAGGCGATGCTCGACTCG
>JAHDYE010000029.1 GCA_023383035.1 Burkholderiaceae bacterium
CGCCACGTTGTTGCCGGCGGCGGTCTTGAGCAGGTTGGAGGTGATGTTCGCGGCGTCGATGTCGGGCAGGACCAGCAGGTTGGCCTCGCCGGTGAGCGTCGAGCGCGGCATGATGCGGCGGCGCAGGTCGGCATCGAGCGCGACGTCGCCGTGCATCTCGCCGTCGACCTCGAGCTCGGGCGCGCGCTCGCGGATCAACGCCAGCGCCTGGCGCATCTTGACCGCACCGGGTTCGTTCGAGGTGCCGAAGTTCGAGTGCGACAGCAGCGCTGCCTTCGGCCGGATGCCGAAGCGGCGCAGCTCCTCGGCCGCCAGCAGCGTCATCTCGGCGATCTGCGAAGCATCGGGATCGGTGTTCACGTGCGTATCGACCAGCGTGACCTGCCGGTTCGGCAGCATCAGCGTGTTCATTGCCGCGTAGACGGTGGCGCCGGCACGCCGGCCGATCACCTGGTCGACGTAGTTCAGGTGCAGCGAAAAGGTGCCGAACGTGCCGCACAGCATGCCGTCGGCATCGCCCATGTGCACCATCATCGCGCCGATCAGCGTCAGGCGCCGGCGCATCTCGATCTGCGCGTATCCCTCGGTGATGCCGCGGCGATCGGTGAGGCGGTGGTATTCCTGCCAGTAGGCGCGATACCGTTCGTCCCACTCGGGGTTGACGATCTCGAAGTCGACGCCCGGCTTCATGCGCAGCCCGAAGCGATCGAGGCGGCGCTCGATCACCGCCGGGCGGCCGATCAGGATCGGGCGGGCCAGGCGCTCGTCGGCCACCACCTGCACCGCGCGCAGCATGCGCTCGTCCTCGCCCTCGGCATAGACGATGCGCCGCCCCGACGCGCGTCGCGCGGCGGCGAAGATCGGCCGCATGAAGTGGCCCGAGTGGTAGACGAACTGCTCGAGCTGCGTGTGATAGGCGTCGAAGTCGGCGATCGGACGCGTGGCCACGCCGCAGTCCATCGCCGCCTTCGCGACCGCGGGGGCGATCCGGGCGATCAGCCGCGGATCGAACGGCTTCGGGATCAGGTACTCGGGCCCGAACGCGAGGTTCGGCGCGCCATAGGCGGTGGCCACCACGTCGGAAGTCTCGGCGCGCGCCAGCTCGGCCACCGCGTGCACCGCGGCGATCTCCATCTCGCGCGTGATCGTCGTGGCCCCCACGTCCAGCGTGCCGCGGAACACGAACGGAAAGCACAGCACGTTGTTGACCTGGTTCGGATAGTCGGTGCGGCCCGTGGCGATCACCGCGTCGTCGCGCACTGCCTTCACCTCTTCGGGCAGGATCTCCGGCGTCGGGTTGGCGAGCGCGAAGACGAGCGGGTGCGGCGCCATCCGCGCCACCATCTCCTTCTTCAGTACGCCGCCGGCCGACAGGCCGAGGAACACGTCGGCGTCGCCGATGATGTCGCCGAGGCTGCGGTGCCCGGTGTCCTGCGCGAAGCGCTCCTTGGCCGGATCCATCAGCTCCGTGCGGCCGCGATAGACGACGCCGGCGATGTCGGCCACCCAGATGTTGGCCAGCGGCAGTCCCAGGTCGACCAGCAGGTCCAGGCAGGCGAGCGCCGCTGCGCCCGCACCGCTGCACACCAGCTTGATCGTCCCGATGTCCTTGCCGACGATCTTCAGGCCATTGAGCAGCGCGGCGCCCACCACGATCGCGGTGCCGTGCTGGTCGTCGTGGAACACCGGGATCTTCATGCGCTCGCGCAAGCGCTTCTCGACGTAGAAGCAGTCGGGCGCCTTGATGTCCTCGAGGTTGATGCCGCCGAAGGTGGGCTCGAGCGCGGCGATCACGTCGACCAGGCGATCGAGGTCGCGCTCGTTCACCTCGATGTCGAACACGTCGATGCCGGCGAACTTCTTGAACAGCACCGCCTTGCCTTCCATCACCGGCTTGGCGGCCAGCGCGCCGATGTCGCCCAGCCCCAGCACCGCGGTGCCGTTGGTGACCACCCCGACCAGGTTGCCGCGGCTGGTGTAGCGGAACACGCTGGCCGGATCGGCGACGATCTCCTCGCAGGCTGCCGCGACGCCCGGCGAGTAGGCCAGCGCGAGGTCGCGCTGCGTCAGCAGCTGCTTGGTCGGCGTGACCGCGATCTTTCCGGGGCTGCCCTGTTCGTGGTACTCGAGCGCGGCCTTGCGAAAGTCGGAGGGGGTCGAATTCGGCATCGGGGCGTCGTGACTCGCTCCTCGGAAGAGGCAGCGATTATCCGCTGCGCGTCCGGCGATGACAAACTAATCCGCGCGAGCGGCCAGTGCCCGCGCCAGCACCTGCGCGACGTGCTCGGCGCGGCGGCCGGTGCCGTGGACGATCTGCTGCCGGCAGCTGGTGCCGTCGGCGACGATCAGGTCGTCCGCGGCCGCGGCGCGCACCGCGGGCAGCAGCGCCGACTCGCCGATCTTCATCGAGATACCGTAGTGCCGCGCCTCGTAGCCGAAGGCGCCCGCCATGCCGCAGCAGCCCGATTCGAGCGTCTCCACGCGCAGCCCCGGCACCAGCCCGAGCACCGCGCGCGCCGGCGCCAGCGCATCGAACGCCTTCTGGTGGCAATGCCCGTGCAGCAGCGCGCGCGCATGCGGCAGCGGCTGCAGCGCCAGGGTCAGCCGGCCGGCCTCGTGCTCGCGCGCGAGGAACTCCTCGAACAGCAGCGCCCGGGCGGCCAGCCGGCGCGCCGGCTCTCCCAGGCCCAGCGCGAGAAACTCGTCGCGCATCGTCAGCAGGCACGACGGCTCGAGCCCCACCACGGGAACGCCGCGCTCGACGAACGGCGCCAGCGCATCGAGCGTGCGGCGCGCCTCCGCGCGCGCCTCGTCGACCAGCCCCGCGGCCAGGAACGTGCGCCCGCAGCACAGCGGACGCGCGCCGCGGCGACCGGCGGCGCGCGCGATGCGCACGCGATAGCCGCCGGCCTGCAGCACCGCGCGCGCCGCGTGCAGGTTGTCGGGCTCGAACCAGTTGTCGAAGGTGTCGGCCCACAGCACCACTTCGCGGCCGCCGTGACCCTCGTGGCCGCCACGCTCGTCGTCCGGCGCATCGGTGAACACGGCGGTGAAGGCGTCGCCGCGCCAGCGCGGCAGGCGGCGCTGCGCCGCCAGGCCGAGCAGCCTTTCGGACAGGCGCGCCGCGCCCGGCAGCGCGTCGCGCAGGTTCGCGAGCCAGCGCAGGCGTGCGGCCCACGGCGCGTAGCGCGGCAGCCAGGCCAGCAGCCGGTCGCGCATGCCGATGCCGTGGCGGCGGTTCCAGTGGTGACGCAGCTCGATCTTCATGCGCGCCATGTCGACGCCGGCCGGGCACTCGCGCCGGCAGCCCTTGCAGCCGATGCACAGGTCCATCGCGTCGCGCAGCGCTGCCGAAGTCAGCGCATCCGGGCCGAAATGCCCGGCCAGCGCCAGCCGCAGCGTATTGGCACGACCGCGCGTCAGGTGCTGCTCGTCGCGCGTGACGCGCCAGCTCGGGCACATCGTTCCGGCCTCGAGCTTGCGGCAAAGCCCGTTGCCGTTGCACATCCCCGCGGCCTTCGACAGGCCGCCCGCAGGGTCGCCGCCGCTGCCCGGCGCGCCCGTCAGGCCGGTGCGCGGATCGACGTCGACGTCCCACGCCGACCAGTCGAGCGCGGTGCGCAACGGCCGCGCCGCCTGGCCCGGCGGATGGCGGAACAGCTGCGCTTCGTCCATCCTGGACACGCGCACGATCTTGCCCGGATTCATCAGGCCGGACGGATCGAACAGGTCCTTGACTTCCTCGAAGGCCCGCGTGAGCCTCGGGCCGAACTGCCGGCCGATCCACTCGCCGCGCGCCGGGCCGTCGCCGGGCCCGCCGGAGCACGCACCCCCGCACTGCCGCACCAGCGTCGCCGCCTCGTCGGCGATCGCGCGCATCTTCGCCGCCCCGTCGCGGCGCATGTCGAGGATCGGCCGCACGTGCAGCGCGCCCACCGCAGCATGCCCGTACCAGGCGCCGCGCGTGCCGTGGCGCGCGAGCACCTCGTTCAGCTGCGCGGTGTACTCGGCCAGGTGCTCCAGCGGCACCGCACAGTCGTCGATGAACGAAACCGGCTTGCCGTCGCCCTTCAGCGACATCGGGCCGTGCAGTGCGGCCGTGCGCAGCTCCCACAGCGCCTGCTGCGCCTTCTCGTCGGTGAAGCCGACCACCGTGCCCGGCAGGTTCAGATCGCCGGCCAGCTCGGCGAGCCGCGCCAGCCGGTGCAGCAGGTCGTCG
Organism: Burkholderiaceae bacterium; assembly: GCA_023383035.1. Lineage (GTDB taxonomy): Bacteria > Pseudomonadota > Gammaproteobacteria > Burkholderiales > Burkholderiaceae_E > Zeimonas. Next base: position 4,220 of record JAHDYE010000029.1, read on the forward strand.
CGCGCATCGCCCGAGAACTCCACCAGCAGGATCGCGGCCGGCGGCGGGCCGTCGCACCCGGACAGCGCGCGCTCGATCACCGTGTGCAACGCCGGATCGGCGCACGCCGGCGTGATCATCGTGCCGTCGATCAGCTCCACCGCCGAGGGCCCCAGCGCGACGATCGGCCGGACGCTCTCCATCGCCGCGCGCAGCGTCGGATAGCGCGCCACGCCGAGCACGCGCACCGCCGGCAGCGGCGACAGCCGCAGCCGCAGCCGGCGGAACCATGCCAGCGTTCCCTCGGAGCCCACCAGCAGGTGCGACAGGTTGACCGAGCCGTCGGCGGTGTAGGGCCGCGGCGACTGCGGATGGAACACGTCGAGGTGGTAGCCGCCCACCCGGCACGGCAGCCGTGGCCAGACGCGCTCGATCTCGTCGCGCTCGCGCGCGCCGAGCGCGAACAGCCGCGAAACCAGCTGCGCCGTGCGCGCGCTGCCCATCGGGCGTGCCGCATCGAGCCCGAACGGCCCGAAATACTCGCGCGTGCCGTCGGAGAGGATCGCGTCGATGCCCTCGACGTTGTGCACCATGCTGCCGTGAACGATCGAACGCGCGCCGCGGGCGTCGTTGCCGGCCATCCCGCCGAGCGTGGCCTGCGCCGAGCTCGCGACGTCGACCGGGAACCACAGGCCGTGCGGCTTCAGGAACGCGTTGAGCCGGTCGAGCACGACGCCGGGCTGCACCTCGACGATCATCGCCTGCGCATCGAAGGCGGTGATCGCGTTCAGGTGCCGGCTGTGATCGATCACCAGCGCTTCGCCGACGCTCTGGCCGCCCTGGCTGGTGCCGGCGCCGCGCGGCAGCAGCGGCGCGCGCATCTCGTGCGCCAGCTCGATCGTGGCGAGGACGTCGGCCTCGTCGGCCGGCACGACGACGCCGACCGGCTCGACCTGGTGGATCGACGCGTCGCTCGCGTAGCGGCCGCGCGAGGCCGCATCGAACAGCACGTCGCCGCGCAACACCGTGCGCAGGCGCCGGGCGAGCCGGCTGCGCTGCGACGATGTATCGGTACTTTGCATGCAGGGTCCGGAGCCGCCCCGCGCGAGCCCGCAGGCCCGCATCGGGGCCCGGCACTGTTGCACACAACGTCGCAGGTCGCAAGCCGCGACGGCGCCCGCGTCGGCGCCGTCGCCCGCGGCGTGCGGCCGCGGCAGGTCAGTCCACTTTCGCGCCCGAGTCCCTGACGACCTTCGACCACTTCGCGATGTCGTCCTTGAGCACGGCGCCGAACTGCGCAGGCGTGGTCAGGTACGGCTCGGCGCCGGCGGCCGTGAACTTCTCGATCACATCGGGCGCGCGCAGCACTTCGTTGATGTCGGTATTGAGCTTGCCGATCACCGCTGCCGGCGTGCCGGCCGGCGCGAACAGGCCGAACCACGGGTTCACGTCGAAGCCGGGATAGCCCGATTCGGCGATCGTCGGAATGTCGCCGAACGCGACCGCGCGCTTCGCGCTGGTGACCGCGACCGCGCGCAGCGAGCCGTTGCGGATGAAGCCGGCCACCGACGGCATGCTGGTGAACACCACCTGGATCTGGCCGCCGACCAGGTCGGTCATCGCCGGCGCGGCGCCGCGATACGGGATGTGCAGCATCTTCACGCCGGCCGCGGCATTGAACATCTCGCCGAGCAGGTGGTTCACCGACCCGTTGCCGGCCGACCCGTACGACACCGGCTGCTTCTTCGCCAGCTCGGCGAGCTCGCTCATCGTCTTCACCGGAAGATTGGGGTTGACCACGGCGACGAACGGCAGCGTGGCCAGCGTGGCGACCGCCGCGAAGTCCTTCTCGGGATCGAACGGCAGGTTCGAGTACAGCGCGCCGTTGATCGCGTGCGTGCCGACGTAGCTCATCAGCAGCGTGTAGCCGTCGGCGGGCGACTTGGCCACGACTTCCATGCCGATGTTGCCGCCGGCGCCGGCCCGGTTCTCCACCACCACCGGCTGGTTCCAGTGCGCGCCGAGCTTGGTCGCCACCACGCGCGCCAGCGTATCGGAGGCCCCGCCGGGCGTCTGCGGCACGACGATCCGCACCGTCTTGTTCGGGAATGTCTGGGCGTGCGCGAACGCGGCAACTGCGAAGAGCGCGGCTGCGAGCAGCCCCCGGCCGATTCCGGTTCTCATGGTTCGTCTCCTTTTCCGGTTGGTGGATCGTGTGGCCGTGCCCGTCTGCGCGACGGGGCCAGCCGGTCGAGCGCGGCATCCACCTGCGTGGCCAGCGGCTCGTCGAAGAACCCGGGCGGCAGCGCGACGACCGTCTCGGCCACGCATCGCTCGAGCAGGTTGCGCAGGCGATAGCGCGCACGCTCGACGCGGCGCGTCGCCTCCAGTCCCGCTTCGCGCAGCCATCGCTGGTGCGCGTCGATCGCCGCCGAGAGCGCCTCGATCGACGCCGCGTCGCGGATCGACGTCGCGAGCACCGGCGCTCGCCATGCGCCGGCGGCGGGCGGAAACGCCTGCAGCACGCGCCGGATCTCGCCCGCGAGCTGCGCGGCGCCGGACAGGTCGGACTTGTTGATCACGTACACGTCGGCCAGCTCCATGATGCCGGCCTTCATCGCCTGCACCGCGTCGCCGCCGCCGGGATCGAGCACCAGCACCAGCGTATCGACCAGGCTGCGCGCGGCGTGCTCGGCCTGCCCGACGCCCACGGTCTCGACGACGATCTCGTCGAAGCCCGCACGCTCCATCGCATGCAGCAACTCGGGCAGGTTGTCGGCCAGCCCGTCGGCGGCCGAACGCGACGCGAGCGAGCGCACGTACAGCTCGCCCGCGCCTTCGAGCTCGTCGATGCGGATGCGATCGCCGAGGATCGCACCGCCGCTGCGCGGGCTGCTCGGGTCGATCGCCAGCATGCCGATGCGCCGCGTGCGCGCCCGCGCGAGCGCCAGGCGGCCGCCGAGGCTGCTCTTGCCGGCGCCCGGCGGCCCGGTCAGGCCGATGCGCGGGACCGCGGCGACCGCGCCGTCGTGCTGCATCGCCAGCACCTCGTCGACGCGCGCATTCGCGAGCCGGCTGAGCGCCAGCCCCAGCGCGCGACGATCGATCGGCGAGCCGGCGTGCACCGTCAGCCTCCGAGCAACGCGGCGTTGTGCTCGCCGAGCAGCGGCGGCGCGCCATAGGACGGCGACGAACCGGAGAACTTGATCGGCGAGCCCACCGCGCGCAGGCGCGCGCCCGCGCAGGGCAGCTCGACCACCATCTCCCGTTCGCGCGCGAGGTCGCTCGCGAGCGCGTTCTCGAGCGTGTCGACCGCGGCCACGACGATGCCCAGCGGCGCGAGCCGCCGCACCCAGGTCGACGAGGTCTCGCGCGCGAGCAGCGCGGCCACGGCGCCGAGCACCGTGTCGCGGTTCGCGCGCCGCCCCTCCATCGTGGCGAAGCGGGCGTCGACGAGCCAGTCCGGCTGATCCACCTCGACGCAGAACTTGCGCCAGAACTCGTCGTGCGTGATGAACAGCGTCAGCCAGCCGTCGGCGGTGCGGAACAGCTGCGCGGGCACCACGTACGGGTGCGCCGATTGCGCGTAGCGCTGCGGCGTCTCGCCGGCGTTGAGGCTCGCCCCGGCGAGATAGTTCAGCTGCGACAGCATCACGTCGTACATCGCGACGTCGACCTGTCCGCCCTTGCCTTCGACGATGCGCGCGAGCAGGCCCAGCGCGGCCATGATCCCGGCCGAGTTGTCGACGGCCGAATAGCCGGTCTTGGTCGGCGGAGCGTCCGGCTCGCCGGTGATCGCCATCACGCCGGCGATCGCCTGGATCACGTAGTCGTACGCAGGCTGGTCCGCGTAGCGGCCCGACAGCCCGTAGCCGGTCAGCGCGACGCAGACGATGCGCTCGTTGTGGCGCGCGAGCGCCTCGTAGGTGAGCCCCAGCTTGCGGATCGCGCCCGGGCGCAGGTTGGCGATCAGCGCGTGCGCACCGGCCGCCAGCCGTCCCAGCGCGGCCTGGCCGGCGTCGCTCGCGAGGTCGAGCACGACGCTCTTCTTGCTGCGGTTCAGGCTGGCGAAGTACGCGTTGTGCGGTCCGATCCGGTGCGGCGACACGCGGCGCGCGATGTCGCCTTCGGGAGGCTCGATCTTGATCACTTCGGCACCCAGGTCGGCCAGCAGCAGGCCGCAGTAGGGGCCGGCCAGCATGTGGCCGACCTCCAGGATGCGGATCCCGGACAGCGGCCCGCTCACCCCAGCGTCCTCGCCAGCGCCGCGACCACTTCCTGCAGCGGCATGTCGCTGTCGAACACGCCCTGCACGCCGATCCGCTGCAGCGGCTCGCGGTCGTCGAGCGGAATCGTTCCGCCCACGAAGACCTTGATGTCGGCCGCGCCGGCCTCGCGCAGCCGCTCGATCACCTGCTGCGCCAGCTCGCGGTGGCTGCCCGACAGGATGCTCAACCCGACCGCGTCGACGCCCTCGTCGATCGCCACGCGCGCGATCTGCTCGGGACTCTTCCTCAGGCCGGTGTAGATCACCTCGGCGCCTGCGTTGCGCAGCGCCAGCGCGATGATCTTCGCGCCGATGTCGTGGCCGTCGAGGCCGGGCTTGGCGATCAGGATGCGCCGGCCGCGCAGCGTGGCGGCGGTGCCGCTGCGCGCGGCGGCGGAGGACGTGGCGGAAGTCATAGGCGTACCGGCTCCTGGAATTCACCCCATTCGCGCTTCAGGCGCTCGACCATCTCGCCCACCGTCGCGTAGGCGTGGCAGCAGTCCACCAGGTAGGGCATCAGGTTCTCGTCGTCCTTCGCGGCGGCCTCGCCCAGGCGCGCGAGCGAGGCGTCGACCTGCGCCTGGCTGCGCGTGTCGCGCACCCGCTGGTATTTCTCGAGCACGCGCTGCGCGATCGTCGGGTCGAGGTGGAACACTTCGCCGATCTCGTTGCGCTGGCCTTCGCGCCGGAAGTGGTTCTGGCCGACGATCACCGTCTCGCCGTTGTCGATGCGCATCTTGCGCTCGAGCCCGCGTTCGGCCAGCCGCATCTGCAGCCAGCCGTCCTCGATCGCCTTGACCACGCCGCCGTAGTCGTCGATCTCGCGCATCACGGCCTCGATCGCGGCCTCCATGCGATCGGTGTGCTGCTCGACGAAGTAGCTGCCGCCCAGCGGGTCGACGCTGCGCGCGATGCCGCTCTCGTAGGCGATCATCTGCTGCGTGCGCACCGCGATCTCGGCCGAGAACTCGGTCGGGATCTGGAACGCCTCGTCGAACGCGCAGGTGAAGATCGACTGGGCGCCGCCGAGCACCGCGGCCATCGTCTCGACCGCCACCCGCACGATGTTGTTGTACGGCTGCGCGGCCACCAGCGACGAGCCGCCGCACACCACGCCGAAGCGGAACATCTGCGCCTTGGCGTCGGCCACGCCGTAGCGCTCGCGCAGCAGCCGCGCCCACAGCCGGCGGCCGGCGCGGAACTTGCAGACCTCGTCGAACAGGTCCATGTGCACGTAGAAGAAGAACGACAGCCGCCGGGCGAACTTGCCGATGTCGCCGCCGCGCCGGCGCAGCTCGTCGACGTAGGCCAGGCCGTTGGCCAGCGTGTAGGCCATCTCCTCGACCGCGGTGGCGCCGGCGTCGCGCACATGCGCGCCGGCGATGCTGATCGGGTTGAAGCGCGGCGTCTCGTCGTTGGAGAACAGGATGGTGTCGGCGATCAGCCGCATCGACGGGCGCACCGGGAAGATCCAGGTGCCGCGCGCCACGTACTCCTTGAGGATGTCGTTCTGGATCGTGCCGGTGAGCTTGCTGCGCGCAACGCCCTGCTTGTCGGCCACCGCGAGGTACATCGCATAGATGATCGCCGCGGTGCCGTTGATCGTGAACGAGGTGGAGATCGCGCCGAGGTCCAGGCCGCGGAACAGGATCTCGGCCTCGCTCAGGTTCGACAGCGACACGCCCACCTTGCCGATCTCGGGGCGCGCCATCGGATCGACCGGATCGAGGCCGCACTGCGTAGGCAGGTCCAGCGCCACCGACAGCCCGGTCTGGCCCTGGTCGAGCAGGAACCGGTAGCGTTCGTTCGATTCCTCGGCGGTGCCGAACCCCGAGTACTGGCGGATGGTCCACAGGCGGCCGCGGTAGCCGTCGGCGAAGATGCCGCGCGTGAATGGCGGCTCGCCCGGTTCGCCCACGCGCGCCGGATCGACCGCCTCGGGGCCGATGCGCACCGGCACCTCGATGCCCGCTGCGCTGGTCTGGGTGAGCTGCGGCGGGCGCAGCCTGCCCTGGACGGTCTCGTTCATGCCTTGCCCTCTTTGCGTCCGAGAAAGCGGTCGACCGCCGCCCAATGGTCGGCATGGACCCAGGTGTCGACGAAGTTGCGCTGCTCGATCGCGCGGCGCTCGTCGTAGCCGAGGCCGCGGCGCAGCGCGCGCGCCTGCTGCGTGCACGCGCGCAGCGCGAGCGGCGTCTGGCGCAGCATCGGCGCGACGAACTCGCTCACGGCGGCCTCGAGCGCCGCCTCGTCGGCGGCATGCGCATCGGCCAGGCCCCAGTCGCACGCGATGCGCGCCTCGACGAGCTCGCAGCGCGCGGTCATGCGCAGCGCGCGCGCGGGGCCGACGAGCGCCGCCAGGTCCGGTCCGCCGCCCCAGGCCGACGCGATATTGAGCCGGCCGTGCACGAAGCCGATGTGCGTGCCGTCGCGCATGATGCGGAAGTCGCAGGCTACGGCCAGCTCGGCGCCGCCGCCGATCGCGTCGCCGTTGAGCACCGCCACCACCGGCACCGGAAACTCGCGCACCGCGTCCAGCGCCGCGCGCGCCTCCTCGGCCATGACGCGCGCGGCGTCGCGGCTGCGCACCTCGTCGAGATCGCGCAGGTCGCCGCCGGCGGCGAAGTAGCGGTTGCCCGCGCCGGTGAGCAGCACGCACATGAGCTCCGGGTCGGCCGCATGCGCGGCGAGCGCCGCGCGCAGCGCCGCCAGCACCGGCCTGGACAGCGGGTTGTGCTTGGCCGGGCGATCGACGGTGACGCGCAGCACGCGCCCGTCGCGTTCGACCCGCAGCGGGGCCTGTTCAGGCGACATGCAGCCCCTCCGCGTCCTGGTTCGCGATGCCCTGCGCGCAGGCGCGCAGCGCCGCGACGATGCGCGCCTCGGCGGGCGCCATCCGGTGCAGCGGACCGGCCACGGCGATGCCGAGCGTCAACGACCCCAGCCGCAGCGGCGCCGCCACCGCCATCACGTCGGTCACGTTCTCGCCGCGCGTCACGTAGTAGCCGCGCTCGCGCGAGGCCACCAGCTCGCGTCGCAGCGCGGCGGCATCGGTGACGGTGCGATCGGTGATCGCATCCAGCGGGTTGGCCGCGAGCCAGGCGTCGAGCTCGGCATCGGGCAGCGCGCCGAGCATGCACTTGCCGATCGAGCTCGAGTGCAACGGCTTGTGATCGCCCGCGCGCGACGAGTAGCGGATCGACTGCGCGCTCTCGACCACCAGCAGGTACAGCACCTGTCCGTGCTGGCGCGCGCCGAGGATGACCGTCTCGCCGGTGCGGTCGCGCAGCGCCTGCAGCGCCGGCGCCAGGCGCAGCGCGACCGGATCGTTGGCCTCGATGACCGAGGCCATGTCCCACAGGCGACGCGTCGGATAGGCCTCGCGCGGCGACAGGAAATAGAGGAAGCCGTGATGCTCGAGCGCGCGCACCACGCCGTGGCAGGTGGACACCGGCAGTCCCGCCAGGCGGGAAATCTCGGTGAGCGACAGCGGCCGCCGGGCCACGCGGAACGTGTCCAGCACCTCGAGCGAACGGACCGGCGAGCGGCTGACGAGCATTTGGACACGCCATTCGAAATTACGAAATTGTTTTCGAATTATCGTATGATGATGGGCCAGCGTCAACCGGCGCCGACGCCTTCTTCTTCACCGGAACCACTGCCGCTCACGTGACGACCCCAGGGAGCACCACACCGCTTTCGGCCGCCGCCGCGCTGTCATCGCTCGCGATGACGCTGGCCATCCAGGCGCTGGCTTCGGCCGCGTTGATCGCCCCGACCGCGGTGGCGCCGGTCGTCATCGCCGAGATGGCGCTGCCCGCCGCCGCGGTGGGTCTGTACATCGCGATCGTCTACCTCGGTGCGATGGTCGCGACCCTCGTGGGCAGCCACCTCGTCCTGCATCACGGCGCGATCCGCACCAGCCAGTACGCGCTGGGTCTGTGCACGCTCGGCCTCGGCCTGATCGCCACCGGCTGGACGCCGGCGGCGGTGCTCGGCGCATTCGTGCTCGGCCTCGGCTACGGTCCCATCACACCGGCGAGTTCGCAGATCCTCGCGCGCACCACGCCCGCGCATCGCATGGGGCTGGTGTTCTCGCTCAAGCAGAGCGGCGTGCCGCTGGGCGGCGTCATCGCCGGCCTGGTGATGCCGTCGCTGACGCTGGCCGCCGGCTGGACGGTCGCGCTGCTGTGCATCGCGCTGGCCACGATGGCGTTCGCGCTGCTGTCGCAGCCGCTGCGGGCAGCGCTCGACGTCGAGCTGTCCGGCGCCACGTACCGGCCCGGCCTGGCCGCGCTGCTCGGGCCGGTGCGCATGGTCTGGGACGTACCCAGCCTGCGCACGCTGGCGATGTGCTCGTTCGTATTCTCGGCGGTGCAGGTATGCCTGACCGCCTTTCTGGTCAGCTACCTGACCGCGCAGCTTCGATGGCCGCTGGTCGCCGCGGGCATCGCCCTGTCGATCTCGCAGGTGGCCGGCGTGGTCGGCCGGGTGCTGTGGGGCTGGGTCGCCGACCACGGTCCGGGCGCGAGGTCGATGCTGATCGCGCTGTGCGTCGCCATGATCGCGAGCGGTCTGGCGATGCCCCTGCTCGGCCCCGCCAGCCCCCATGCGCTGGTACTGGCCGCCGTGGTGGTCTACGGCGGCACCGCCATCGGCTGGAACGGCGTGTTCCTCGCGGCGGTGGCGCGGCTGGCGCCGAGCGGGCAGGCCGGTGTGGCCACCGGCGGCACGCTGGCCTTCACCTATCTGGGCGTGGTCGTCGGCCCGCCGCTGTTCGGCGCGATCGCCTCGCTCGGCACCCACTACGGCCTGGCCTTCGCCGCGACTGCGGCGCCGCTGCTGCTGTGCCTCGTGGCGCTGCAGCGCATCGACATGCGGCATCGCCAGGATGTGAACAGGCCCTAGAATTCGCACGATGCCAGTTCGCTATCCGCTTGCGCGCCGCACCGCGCAGATCGATCCGTTCCACGTGATGGAGCTGACCAAGCGCGCCGCCGCGCTCGAGTCGGCCGGCCATCCTGTGATCCATCTCGACATCGGCGAACCCGACTTCACCGCCCCCGAGCCGGTGGTCGCCGCGCTCGAGCGCGCCGCGCGCGCGGGCCACACGCAGTACACCGCCGCCACCGGGCTGGCGCGGCTGCGCGAGGCCATCGCGCGCGACTACGGCGAACGCTATGGCGTGGACGTCGCACCGTCGCGCATCGTGGTCACCGCCGGCGCATCGGCGGCGCTCGCGCTCGCCTGCTGCGCGCTGGTCGATCCCGGTGCCGCGGTGCTGATGACCGATCCCGGCTATCCGTGCAACCGTCACTTCGTGACGGCGTTCGATGGCGTGCCGCAGCTGGTGCCGACCGGGCCTGCGACACGCTTCCAGCTCACGCGCGCGCTGCTCGAATCGCACTGGCGCGCGCACACGCGCGGCGCGCTGATCGCATCGCCGGCCAACCCCACCGGTACGTCGATCCCGTTCGACGAGCTGGGCCGCATCGTCGATGCGGTGCGCGCGCGCGGCGGCTTCACGATCGTCGACGAGATCTACCTCGGGCTGTCGTACGATCATGCGCCGCGCTCGGCGCTCGAATACGGCGACGACCTGGTCGTGACGAACAGCTTCTCGAAGTACTTCCACATGACCGGCTGGCGCCTCGGCTGGCTGGTCGTGCCGCAGGCGCTCGCGCCGGTCTTCGAGAAGCTCGCACAGAACCTGTACATCTGTGCGTCGACGCTCGCGCAGCACGCGGCGATCGCCTGCTTCGATCCCGCCTCGCTCGCCGAGTCCGCGGCGCGCCGCGGCGAGTTCCCGCGGCGCCGCGACTACATCGTGCCGGCGCTGCGCGGCGCCGGTCTGCCGGTGCCGGTGGTGCCCGACGGTGCGTTCTACGTGTACGCCGATTGCAGTACACACGACGCCGACAGCTCGGCGTTCGCGATCGAGCTGCTCGAACGCATCCACGTGTCGATGGTGCCCGGCAAGGACTTTGGCCTCAACGAGCCGTCGCGCTACCTGCGGCTGTCGTACGCCACCGCGATGGGCCGGCTCGAAGAGGCCATCGAGCGGCTGGCCCGCTACCTGCCGCAGCGCCCGCGCCGGGCCGGCTGATCTCCCGCTGCAGCCGCGCGGCGCGTCGTCAGAGCTCGGTGACGGCGTAGTACGGCGACGCGTCCGGCGCGTCCATGCCGTAGCGCGCCTCGAGCGCCGCGGTGGTGCGTGCCTCGTACGAATGGGCGAGCGCTTCGCCCGCCGCGTCGAGCTTCGCATCGGTGGGCGCGCCGGTGTGACCCGGCGGCATCGAGGGCAAGGCCGGCGCCGTGTCCCGTGATGCGTCCGGCGTATCGTTGACGGGCACGATGCGCGCGGGTTCGGGCGCAGCCGGGAGCGGAGGCTGCGGCGGCTCGAGCGGCCGCGCCGGAATCGGCTTGCCCGCCGCCGCCGCGGCGATGCGTTCGCGCTCGGACAGCACCTTGTACCCGTAGCCGAAATCGTGCGAGAGCAGCGCGGCGCCGACGTACGATTTCAGCGCCGCCTCCACGTCGTGGCCCTCGCGCACCAGATAGTCCCTGAGGATGCGCGAACCCACGCTGATGTTGGCCACCGGATCGAAGGCCGCGGCCACGCCGCCGAACGGCGCGAACTTGTCTCCGTGCACGCGCGTAAGCACCTGCATGAGGCCCTGCGCGCCTCTGGCGCTGCGCGCGTTCGGGTCGAAGTTCGATTCGATCGACATCACCGCGAGCACCAGGTACGGATCGAGACGAAATTCGCGTGCTGCGCGATACGCGTACACGACGAATTGCTGCACGTCATCGACCGCGACACGGTACTTCTTCGCGACGAACTGCGCGATCTTGTGCTGCTCGGGAGAGAGCTTCAGCGCGGGGGTGTGCACGCGCGCTGCCACCGTCGCCACCGCATCGTCGGCAACGCGCCGCGCGTTCGGCGTGGGCGCCGACAGCCACGACAAGGCCGACGATGAGGCACGGTTGGCCGGATCGTCGTCGGAGGCCTGCATGGCCCCGATGCCGGGCGGCGCAACGTTCGACGAGGCATCGTCGGCGTGGCGCTCGCGCAGCCACGCCGAAGCGGCGATCGCCGCTGCGATCAGCGGAATCGCGATCATCGAATAACGCCCCGCACCTACGGTGCGCACGGACAGGTCGCACATCATTCCGACCTGACGATGCCTCGGCATCGAGCCTCCTTCCGGCTTGCGCCGTACGGTTCGCCACGAAGGCGATCGAACTTTCCGGGCGCGCTCGCATTCGGCGCGCCCTTGCAACTTCGTGCAGGCGGTACATCGTCGCCTGCTGAGGCCTTGATGCAGCGTTACGCTGCACGGTCCCGGACAGCGCCGGGATTGTGTAATGGTAGTCGATCGGAACGCCGTAGCATGGCGGCGGATCGAAATCCGGGGGCGATTCTAGGTTTGCATCGATGTCATGGTCAAGCCGGCGCGTCCCATGATGCGCAATGCAATCAGTGCGACAATCCACATTGCGAAACCGCAGCGAACCCATGCCGTGAAATTCTCCGATCTGCGTGACTTCGTTCGACAACTCGAATCGATCGGCGAGCTGAAGCGGATTTCCGCTGCGGTATCGCCGATGTGCGAAATCACCGAAATCGCCGATCGGGTGCTGCGCGCCGATGGCCCTGCGTTGCTGTTCGAGAACGTGCGTGACGGTTTGCGCCCGTATACGATGCCGGTGCTCGCCAACCTGTTCGGCACGCCGCGTCGCGTGGCGCTCGGCATGGGCGCGGATTCGATCGATGCGCTGCGCGAGATCGGCGCACTTCTCGCGTGGCTGAAGGAGCCCGATCCGCCGAAGGGCCTGCGCGATGCGTGGGACAAATGGCCGGTGCTGCGGCAAGTGATGCACATGTCGCCGCGCGAGGTCTCCGGTCCGGCGTGCCAGCAGGTGGTGCACGAAGGCCCCGCGGTCGATCTCGCGCAGCTTCCCGTGCAGACGTGCTGGCCCGGCGATGCCGCACCGCTGATCACGTGGGGCCTGGTCGTCACGCGCGGACCGAACGCAACGCGACAGAATCTCGGCATCTATCGACAGCAGGTGCTCGACGCGAACCGCGTGATCATGCGCTGGCTCGCGCATCGCGGCGGCGCGCTCGACTTCCGCGATCACGCGGCGCGCCATCCGGGCCAGCCGTTCCCGGTGGCCGTGGCGATCGGCGCCGATCCGGCCACCACGCTCGCGGCGGTGACGCCGGTGCCCGACACGCTGTCGGAATACCAGTTCGCCGGCCTGCTGCGCGGCGCGAAGACCGAGATCGCCGCCTGCATCGGCAACGACCTGCGCGTGCCCGCGTCGTCGGAGATCGTGCTCGAAGGCGCCGTCCGGCCGGACCCCGACGGCAGCGTGACGCGGGCCAACGCGCGCGCGCTCGGCTGGCAGGGCGAGCTGCCGGCGCGCGCGCTGAACGGCTGGGAGATGGCGCTCGAAGGTCCGTTCGGCGACCACACCGGCTACTACAACGAACAGGACTGGTTCCCGGTGCTCGCGATCGAGCGCATCACGCTGCGCCGCGACGCGATCTACCACTCCACCTACACCGGCAAGCCGCCCGACGAGCCGGCCATGCTCGGCGTCGCGCTGAACGAACTGTTCGTGCCGATCCTGAAGAAGCAGTTCCCCGAGATCGTCGACTTCTACCTGCCGCCCGAAGGCTGCTCGTACCGGATGGCGGTGGTGTCGATGCGCAAGCAGTACCCGGGGCACGCCAAGCGCGTGATGTTCGGCATCTGGAGCACCCTGCGCCAGTTCATGTACACGAAGTTCATCGTCGTGACCGACGACGACATCGACGTGCGCGACTGGAAGGAAGTGATCTGGGCGATCACCACGCGCGTCGACCCGGCGCGCGACGCGACGCTGGTCGAGCGCACGCCGATCGACTACCTCGACTTCGCGTCGCCGGTGTCGGGACTCGGCTCCAAGCTCGGCATCGACGCGACCAACAAGTGGCCGGGCGAAACCGCGCGCGAATGGGGGCGCGCGATCGCGATGGACGAGGCTGTCAGGCAGCGCGTGGACGCGATCTGGAGCGAGCTCGGCCTTTGATGCGACAATGACGCTCTCGCGTCATACCCCGCCGTTGCGCATCGCCCCACGATGGATGCCCCAGGCAGCGAACCGCTGATCATCGACGAGGACCTGCTGCGCCGCTTCGGCGGCCGCGGGCCGCGCTATACCTCGTATCCCACCGCCGACCGGTTCGACGAGCGGGTGGGTGCCGAACGCTACGGACAGGCGCTTGCAGCGCGCGCGGCACGCGGCGGCGAGCCGCTCGGCCTGTACGTGCACATCCCGTTCTGCCGCTCGATCTGCTACTACTGCGGCTGCAACAAGATCGGCACCCGGCACGTCGAACAGTCCACGCCCTACCTCGCCGCGCTCGAGCGCGAAACGCAACTCGTCACCGCGCTCGCGGGACGCGGCCAGCCGATCAGCCACATGCACTTCGGCGGCGGCACGCCTACCTTCATGCCCGATGCGGAGCTGGGCGCGCTGATCGACATGCTGCGGCGCGCGTTCGCGTTCCGCGACGACGGCGAATACTCGATCGAGATCGATCCGCGCACGGTCAGCCCGCAGCGGGTCCGCACGCTGCGCGCGATGGGCCTGAACCGCGTGAGTCTCGGCGTGCAGGACTTCGATCCCGTGGTCCAGGCCGCCGTGAACCGCATCCAGCCGTACGGGCAGACGGTCGAGCTGATCGAGGCGGCACGCGACGCCGGCTTCCAGTCGATCAACGTCGACCTGATCTACGGACTGCCGAAGCAGCATCACGCCGGCTTTCGCGAAACGCTGCGCAAGACGATCGAAGCCGCGCCGGGCCGCATCGCGCTGTATCACTATGCGCACCTGCCGGCACTGTTCAAGCCGCAGCGCCGCATCGCCGAGGCCGACCTGCCGTCGTCGGAAGAGAAGGCGCGCATGTTCGAGACGGCGGTCGCGATGTTCGCGCGCGCCGGCTACCGGCACCTGGGCCTGGACCACTTCGCGCTGGAGAACGACGAGCTGTCGGTGGCGCAGCGCGAAGGCCGCCTGCACCGCAACTTCCAGGGCTACTGTTCGCACGACGCCGGCGACCTGATCGCGCTGGGCGTGTCGTCGATCTCCTCGGTGGGTGACGTCTACGCGCAGAACGACAAGCTGCTCGACGGCTACTACCGGCGCATCGAGCGCGGCGAGCTGCCGTCGGTGCGCGGCATCGCGCTGGACGCCGACGACTTCGTGCGGCGCGACGCGATCAACGCGCTGATGTGCGACTTCCGCCTCGACTGGGGCGCGCTCGACGCGCGTCGCGGCATCGACAGCCGGCGCTGGCTTGCCGGCTCGATCGAGGCGCTCGCGCCGCTGGCCGACGCCGGCGCGGTGCGCCTCGACGAACGCGGCATCGAGGTGCTGCCGCGCGGCCGCCTGCTGGTGCGCGCGGTGGCGATGGCATTCGATCGCCATCTCGCGCAATCGCCGAGCGGCGCCTCTTACTCGCGCATCGCCTGACACCGGCTGCCGCAGCAGGAACCGACGCCCGGGCGCTGTCGCCCGCCACGGAGACCTCGATGCCCCGCCTTCCCTATGTTCCCGCCGATCTGGCCGAGCCGGCCGAGCTCGTGCGCGCGATCCGCGCGCGCCGCGGCGGCACGCTGCTCGAGCTCGACCGCCTGCTGCTGCACAGCCCCGAGCTGGCGGCAGGCTGGAACACCTACCTCGGCGCGGTGCGCACACGCCTGCACCTGCCGGCGAAGCTGCGCGAGCTAGTGATCTGCGCGGTAGCGGTGCTGAACGACGCCAGGTACGAGTTCCACCAGCACGCCCCCGAGTTCCTGAAGGCCGGCGGCACGCGGACGCAGCTCGAGGCGCTGCGCGATCCGCAGCGGGCACGCGATGACGACGCCCTGTTCGACGCGACCGAGCGCGCGGCGCTCGCGGTCACCATCGAGATGACCCGCTCGGTGCAGGTCTCGGACGCGAGCTTCGACGCGCTGGCCGGCCGGCTCGATGCGCGGCAGGTGGTCGAGCTCGTCGGCACCGTCGCCACCTACAACATGGTGTCGCGCTTCCTGGTGGCGCTGGGCGTGGAGCCGGCGTAGGCGCCCGCCGCGCCGCGCGTCGGAAAATGCGCGCGATTGCGCGGTCCGGCGCGAACTCGGCGCGAATTCGCTCGACAAGCACGTCAGGATCGGTTACTGTGCGCGGGCATTCCGGTCGAGTTGATCCATCTTTGCGTGTCAAGCCGGCCTGCCCACGGGCAGCGCCTCTCTGAATACCTCTGGTTGTGCCTCTTGATTCGTTTGCCGCCGCGGCGTGTTCGCTCGCGGTGTATGTCCAACGCGTATCGAATGGGAGCGCAACATGAGCAACAGAGTGACCGGCGTGGTCAAATGGTTCAACGAGTCCAAGGGCTTCGGCTTCATCGCCCCGGATGACGGCAGCGCGGATCTTTTCGCGCATTTCTCCGAAATCCAGGGCAACGGCTTCAAGACGCTGCAGGAAGCCCAGCGCGTCGAGTTCGCCGTCAAGCAGGGCCCGAAAGGCCTGCAGGCCTCGGCGATCCGTCCGCTGTAACCCGGCGGTTTCGGCGGGTGCCCTCCAGCGGCGCCCGTCGGCCGCGCCGCAACGGCCGCCTCGCGCGGCCGTTGCGCTTTCCAGCCCGGCGGCTTCCTACCGCGACCTGCGGCCCGCTGTCGGCCGCCCTGGGCTCCACGCCGGGCTGCCCACCTCCCCTGAGCCCCGACCGTCAGGCGCGGGCGATATCGACGGGAATGCCGGTCATTCTCGGAATACCGGTGATCGGATCGCGCTCCAGCAGATCCACGAGACGATTCACCGACGTGCTGGCGGCACACCGGGCGGCCGTGTCGAGGGTGGCGGCATCGCCGAATCCGTGAACGACCGACACGATGCCGGGCCGGAGGCTGGCATCGGGCTCGGCGCGCGCCAGCATCCAGCCATGCCGCGAGCGGATCCGCAGCCGGTCGCCGCGGACCAGGCCGTGCGAGACCATGTCATCCGGATGCAGCCCGGCCGGCGGCAGCGATTCCCCGCCCGACAGACAGGACAGGGACTGCCCCACGGAGTTCATGAAGTTGTTGGCACGCCGGCAGATCAGCCGCAGCGGATACGCGGCGTGCGCTGCGCAGATGTCTTCGTTGCGCAACACCATCAGCTCAGCCATCATGCGCGCCGCGCCCAGCTCCAGCCGGGCTTCGCAACCGGCCTCTCGCGGCTCGACCCGTACGTCGAGGTCGAAGACGCGGCCATGCGGATGCGCCTTCACCGCGTCGAGCGGAATGCGCGATTCCCGGCAGGAAAGGGCCACCATCTCGTCGGCCGTGGGAGGGCGATCCATGTCCACGGGGATCGTCGTCGTCGGCCCTTCCAGGTTCGGTCCCTGGCCGCGCGGGTTGACCCAGTCCAGGGCGAGACCCATCTGCCGGGCGAGCAGAAAGAAGAAGGTGCCGTCGTCCAGCAGGTCGGAGTCCGCCGGCGGCTGCGCCACCGCCGGCGTGTACTGGGCCCAGGGAAACGGATAGCCGCGCGAGACGCCGCTGTACTTGAGCGACTCCACCCTCTGGGTCGTCGCCGGCAGCTCCAGCGACAGCGGCGGCGGCACCACGTAATGGGCGAATCGGGCGGTAGCCGTCAGCCTGTAGTCGAGCACGACCAGCAGTTCCAGTTTGCGCAGCGCGGCCTCGGTCTTGAGCTGGTCGGGCCAGGCGAGCACCGGATTGCCGCCGAGGCAGAACAGCGCTCGCACCTGGCCGTCTCCGTCGAGCAGGATCTCATCGGCCAGCGCGGCCGTGGGCAGTCCGCTGGCGTTTTCCGACAGGCCGAGCACGCGCATCGGCCGGTCGCTCTCCACCGGAAACGGCGGCCACGGCTGCGCGCGCGGCGTGAAGGCCGGCAGCAGGACATTCGGGAACGGCGCGCGTTCGCCCGCCCTCACCCAGCGCCCGCACAGCGTGTTGATGCACAGCGCGAGGTAGTAGCTCAGGTTGCTGTGCGTGGCGAAGCTGGGGCCGGTGGAGCACACCACGCCGCCGCGCCGGCCTCGTCCGAACGTGCGAGCGGCCTCGAGCAGGAATTCCTGCGGCACGCCCGCGCGCGCGGCGACGTACTCGGGCGTGAAAGGGCGCACCGCGTTTTCGAGCGCGTCCAGACCTTGCGCGTGCCGGGCGATGAAATCGCGGTCGATCAGTTCTTCGGCGATCAGGATGTGGATGATGCCCGCCAACAGCGTCGGGTCTTCTCCGGGCCGCAACTGCAGATGCACGTGCGCGCGCCGGGCCGTTTCCGTGCGGCGCGGATCGACGACGATCAGCTTCATGCCGCGCTCGACGGCTTCCTTCAGTCGCGCGCCGGGATTGTTCAACGGCCCTCCATTGGATCTGGCGATGACCGGATTGGCCCCCACGATCATCCAGGTATCCGATGTCTCGAAGGTCTGCAGGCCGGCCTGCCAGTTGCCGTGCAGCGCTACCGACGTATGCTCGGCCGGTTTGTCGAGGGTGGCAGCCGAGAACATCATCCGCGAGCCGACCGCGCGAAAGAAGGCTCGCGCCAGCGGAGCGCCGACGGGGTGCGAAACCGGCCCCGTGCCGCTGTACATCGCGATGCAACGCGGGCCGTATCGCGCCAGCAGGTCCTGCACACGGCGTGCCACGTCCTTCACGACCTGGCCCGAGTCGATCGGCCTGAACGCGCCCGCTTCATCACCGGCCAGGCAATGCAGCAGGCGCGCCGGGTCATTGTGCTGCGCAGGCAGGGCGCGCCCCTTCGGGCAGGTGTAGCCCTCGAAGGCCGGCGCGTCCGGGTCGCCGGTGACCTTCACCGCACGCCCATCTTCCACGGTGACGAGAATCGGGCAATAGGCCAGGCAGTTGCGGCAGAAGCTGGGAACGACGGTCGTGGGCATGGAACGCTCCCTGCGACGCACGACGTGCGGCGTCGCGATGCCAGGATGTGTGGCGTTCGTGGCTGCGTACGCCCGCGCCGGTCCGGCACGGGCAGGCACGCGGCAACCTATTGCGGACTGATGCGCGCCACCTCGATCATCCTGCGCGCCAGCGCGATGTCGGCGCGAATCGATGCGGCGAACTGCTGCGGGTTCCGCAATTCGGGCGTGATGCCGGCACGCGTCATCAGCTCCTGCACGCGCGAATCGGCGCTCGCCCTGGCGATCTCGTCATACAGCTTGTCGATGCGATCGGCGGGCGTGCCCGCCGGCACCTGAAAACCGTACCAGACCGTGGCCTCGAAGCCGGGCTGGTTGATGAGCTCGGCCAGGGTGGGCACCTCGGGCAGCCCGGGCAACCGCCCGGCGGAGCCCACGGCCAACGCGCGCAGCGTGCCGGCCTTGATATGCGAGATGGCGGCGGCATACGACACCAGGCTGAACTGGACCTGTCCGGACAAGACGTCGGTCATGGCCTGGGCGGTGCTCTTGTACGAGATTTCCTGCATCGGCAGGCCCGTGTGCAGCTTGATGAGTTGCGTGAACAGCTGGCCGGGAGAGCCCACGCCCGAAGCGGCGTAGTTGGCCTTGTCGGGATTGGCCTTGAAGTAGTCGGCCATTTCCTGCCAGTTCCTGAAGGGCATCGACGGCGCGGCGACGGCCACGAGCGGAACGGCGCCGACCTTGGCCACCGGGGCGAAGCTGCCGATCGCATCGTAGGAAGGATCCTTCTGCAGCAGCGTCGCGATGGCGAATGGCGGATGGGCCGCAATCATCACCGTGTAGGCGTCGGCGGCCGAGCGCGCCACGTAGGCGCCGCCGATGATGCCGCCCGCGCCGTCGCGGTTTTCCACGACGATCGGCTGGTTGACCTGCGCGCGCAGCACTTCCGCGTACCTGCGGCCGAGCTGATCGACGCCGTTGCCGGTGGCGAAGGGGATGACCAGCTGGATGCGTCTGGACGGATAGCTGTCTTGCGCAGGCGCCGGCGTCGACGCCGCAACGGCGGCCAGCAGCAGCGCGGCATGGACGAGAACTTTCATGATGTCTCCTTGCGCCGACTTTCGGCGAGTTGCTTGCTCATGTGATGGGTGACTCATTCACCGCGCCGGGATCGAGCCGCGCCGCGCGTGCGGGCTTCTCGAAGCGTTCCGGCACCAGCATTCCGGCGGCGATCTGCTCGCGCAATGCGTATTTCTGGATCTTCCCCGACGTGGTGGTGGGAAACCGATCGGCATAGAACCAGCGCACGGGTGCCTTGTAGCCGGCCAGTCGCGCGCGGCAATGCAGGTACAGCTCTTCGGCAGCGGGGCGCGGCGCCGTCGGGTTCAGGCGGACCACCGCTGCGACGATCTCGCCCCACTGTGCATCGGCGACGCCGACGACGCTGACTTCCTGCACCGACCGGTGCTGCAGCAGCACGTCTTCGATCTCGCGCGGATAGATGTTCTCGCCGCCGCGGATGATGCAGTCCTTCAGCCGCCCGGTGATCCGCAGATAGCCCGCGTCGTCCATCGTCGCCACGTCGCCGGTCTTCAGCCAGCCGTCTGCCGTGATCGCGGAATCGGCGCCCTCGGGCAGGTTGTAGTAGCCGTGCATGACCTGGTAGCCGCGCGCCCAGATTTCGCCGGGCTCGCCCAGCGGCCGCACGGCGCCCGTGACGGGGTCGGCGATCTTCACTTCCATCCTGGGTGCGGGTTGCCCGATCGTGCCGGTCTGGCGCTCGATCGTGTCGTCGGGATAGGTCTGGCACACGACGCCGTTCAGCTCGGTCTGGCCGAAGGTGATGGTGAAGCGACAGCCGAGTCCCTCGCGCGCGCGCCGCACCAGCGATTCGGGCGCCGGCGACCCACCGCTCATCAGCGTGCGCAGGGCGCTCAGATCGCGGCGCAGCCGGTCGGGGTGTTCGAGGATGCCGAGCACCATCGTCGGCACCGCGTGAAGGTGGTTGACGCGCTCTTCCTCGATGATGCGCAGCATGTCGGCGGCGTCGAACACCGGTTGCAGCACGAAAGTGCCGCGCGAGGTCATGGCGCCCAGCTCGCTGCCCGCGCAACCGCCGACGTGGAACAGCGGCATCGCGGTGGCCCAGACGCCGCCGTCGGGAAACCCGGCGCGCCGGGCCGCGAAGCGCGAGGCGTTGACGATGCCGCAGTGATGCAGCCGCGCGCCCTTCGGCTTGCCGGTCGTGCCCGACGTGAACTG
>JAHDYE010000030.1 GCA_023383035.1 Burkholderiaceae bacterium
TCGACATGGGCATCGAGCCGTTCCTGCTGTCGTCGTCGCTGCTCGGCGTGGTCGCGCAGCGTCTGGTGCGCAAGCTGTGCCCGCAATGCCGGCAGACCGATCCGGTCACGCGCGGCTGGCGCGCGGTGGGCTGCCTGGCGTGCAACCGCACCGGCTTTCAGGGCCGCACCGGCATCTACGAGCTGTTCACCGTCGACGACGAGGCGCGCAGCCTGATCCACCGCAACGCCGCCGAGAGCGACATTCGCGCCGCGGCGCTGCACGCCGGCATGGCGACGATGCGCGACGACGGCCGCCGGTGGGTCGAGGCGGGCATCACGTCGGCCGACGAGGTGATCCGCGTCACGCGCGACTGATCGCGACGCATCGTGCCGGCCTACCGTTACGAAGCCGCCGAACCGTCGGGCCAGCTGGCGCGCGGGATCGTCGACGCCGATTCGCCGCGACACGCGCGCAACCTGCTGCGCGAACGGGGCCTGACGCCGCTCGAGGTCGATCCGGTACAGGCCGCCGCGGGCGCCACCGGCCTGCGCGTGATGGCCGGCAGGCTCGGTGCCGCGGAACTTGCGCTGGCCACGCGCCAGCTCGCCAGCCTGTTGTCGGCGCGCCTGCCGATCGAGCGGGCGCTCAGCGCGGTGGTCGAGCAGGCCGACCGGCAATCGGTGCGCGACCGCTTCGCGGCGGTGCGCAGCGAGGTAGTCGGCGGCCAGACGCTGGCGCAGGCGCTGGCCAAGTTCCCGCGCGACTTCCCCGAGGTGTACCGCGCGCTGGTCGCCGCCGGCGAGCAGTCCGGCGACCTGGCGCTGGTGATGAACCGGCTCGCCGACTACGTCGAGTCGCGTACCGCGCTGGTGCAGCGGATCATGCTCGCGTTCACCTACCCGGCGATCGTCACCGTGGTGGCCACGCTGGTGATCGTCGCGCTGCTCGCCTACGTCGTGCCCCAGGTGGTCGGCGTGTTCGCGCAGACGCGCCAGCAGCTGCCGATGCTCACCGTGGCACTGATCGCCACGTCGGACTTCGTGCGCGAATGGGGCCTGGCGCTGCTGCTGCTGGCCGTGGGCGCCTTCATCGCGTTCCGGCTCGCGCTGCGCTCGCCCACGTTCCGACTGTCGTGGGATCGCTCGATGCTGAACGCGCCGATCGCCGGCCGGCTGATCCGCGGCCTGAATACCGCGCGCTTCGGCTCCACGCTGGGCATCCTGGTGAGCAGCGGCGTGCCGCTGATCCGCGCGCTCGATGCCGGTGCGCGCACGCTGTCCAACGAGGCGCTGCGCGCCAACGTGCACGACGCCATCTCGCGCGTGCGCGAAGGCGCGCCGCTGTCGCGCGCGCTCAAGGCGGGCGGACAGTTCCCGCCGATGATGATCCACATGATCGCCAGCGGCGAGGCCACCGGCGAGCTGCCGCAGATGCTCGAGCGCACCGCCGCCGCGCTGTCGCAGGAGACCGAGCGGCGCGCGCTCACGCTCACCAGCCTGCTCGAGCCGCTGCTGATCCTCGCGATGGGTGCGGTGGTGCTGCTGATCGTGCTGGCGGTGCTGCTGCCGATCATCGAGATCAACCAGCTGGTGCGGTGATGCGCGCGCGCGAGGCCGCGAGGGTGAAGCGCGTGCGCGCAGGGCCGGCCGCACGCGTTCGCAGCCGTCGTCGCTGATGCGCGCGGCGCGCGAGCGCGGCGAGACGACCGCCGACCGCTATCCCGTGCTGGTGTACGGCTTGACCGCCGCCCTCGCCACGGTCGGCGCGACCATCTTCGCGATCTCGCCGCTGCTGTCGGACATCGCCGCGAGCTTCGGCATCGCGCCGGCGCGGGCCGGGCGCCTGATCGGCGCCTACGCGCTGTCGATGGCGATCGTCGCGCCCACGGTGGGACTGCTCGCGCGCAGCCTGCCGCGCGCGCGCGTGATCGTCGCCGGGCTGGTGCTGTTCGCGCTCGCGTGGCTGGCAGCGGGCGCGGCATCGCGCTTCGAGGTGCTGCTCGCGCTCACCTTGCTCGCGGGAGCAGCCACCGGCGCGGTGATTCCGGCCGTCTATGCGTACGCGGGCGACCTGTCGACGTTCACGCATCGCGGCCAGGTGATGGGGCGCATCGTCAGCGGCTGGTCGATCGCCATCGTGCTGGTGGTGCCGCTGATGGCCGTCGCGTCCCAGGCGATCGGCTGGCAGCGCGCGTTCACCGGCCTGGCCGTCGCGGCGCTCGCCAGCGCGGCGCTGCTGGCGCTGGCCCCGCGCCCCTCCGCGGCGGTAGCGGCCGAAACGGCGGCCCGCATGCCGGTCGGCCCGAGCCTGCGCCGCGTGCTCTCGCATCGGCCCACGCTGGTCGTGCTGCTGGTCAACGCCATCGACATGGGGGCGTTCTACGCGGTCTACGCGTTCGTGGGCAGCGAAGCGCGCCGCGTCAACGACTGGGGAGCGGCGCCGGCCGGCTTCATGATCGCGGCCTACGGCGCGGGCCTGATGGCGGTCACGCTGAGCGCGCACCTGATCGACCGGGTCGGCAAGACGCGCAGCGCGGTGCTCGCGCTGGCCGCGCTCGGCATCGTACTCGCGGGCCTGCCGTGGCTGGTCGGTGCGCCCGCGCCGCTGGTGGTCGGCGCGCTCGTCTGGGGCTGCGTCCAGGGCGTGTTCTTCACCGCGATCACCGCGCTGGCGACCGAGCAGATCCCCGAGTTGCGCGGCGTCGTGACAGCGATGCTCAGCGGCTCCACCTATCTGGGCGTGACGCTGTTCTCGCCGCTGGCGGTGCTGCTCTACGAACGCGCCGGGTTCGCCGCGGTGGGAGGTGTCGCCGGGCTGGCGTGCCTGGCGGCGTGTGCGCTGCTCGCGTGGCCGGGCTTTCGTGTCGCCGCGGTGGAGGGCGTGTCGCCGGCCGATCGGCGCTGAGCGCGCGTTCGTCGCGTTCGGGCCCGATTGGGGGAGCGTGTTCGACGGCTGGTTCTTTTGTCTCACTGTCTCCTTTGCCGAACCGCGGATGAGACGGCACGCGAGGTTTGGTGCTGATGCGCCGGTTTGTGTGGGTGCGTCAGACAGGTTCCCGGAACACGTGGCACACCCTGCGGCTGCGATGCGCTAGGCGCCGCGCGGTCCGATCATGCGCTGCTGCGACGCACCAAGTCCACGGCGCTTTGCGTGCAAAACCTGAATCGGCGCGCGGCACGATGCACGCGGCCGGCCAACGTGCACCGATTCGCCAGATGAAGCGCTGCGCTTCTGAGCATGTCTGTCGTGTCCCAATACTTGATGCATGAATCATCAGTCATTTTTTTCTTGACTGCGCGTGTCGACACGGTAACAATCGGTACATGCGTAGCTCGTGAACGCAACGCATGAGCAAGAGTCGATGCCGGTAGTTCAAGGCGCTGCTGAGAAGCGATTTGGCGAGGCGCCAAGTCACGGGCTGCTCACGCCGTCGACGCGGTCTACCCATCGGAATGGGTTGGAATGATTTGTTCGTGCGCCGAAGAAGCGCGAATGCCCGATAGTGATCCTGGAGGTTTGTGTGCCTGAGAGAAATTCGGCGTCTGGAGTCACTTGGTCGGGTATTGCGCTCAAGGACTTCTACGGGCCTTCGAGTCTTGACGCTGGTTATCGTTCAAAACTCGGAGACCCCGGGTCGATGCCTTTCGCTCGTGCAGGCCATCCGGAAATGTATCGAAAGCGGTTTTGGATCACGCGCCAATTGGCGGGTCTCGAAACTGCGGCCGCCACGAATCAAAGGCTTCAGTACCTGATCGCGAATGGTCAGACGGGGCTTGCGATTGTGCCGGATACGCCGACACAGCTTGGCCTCGATAGCGATCATCCTCTTGGTGCCCGATCCGTTGGCACGCAAGGTGTCCCTTTGTGCACCGTGGAAGACATGGAGCAAATGCTCGAAGGAATTGACCTTCGCCGTATTACGGCTTCGTTTTCCTATCCGGGCGTGGGTGTTCCTGTCTTGCTTGGGCAGTTTCTCGCGGTTGCCGATAAGCGTGGAGTGCCGTGGAGTGAATTACGCGGATCGTTCCAAAACGACCCGTTGCAGGCGACACACACTTGCTACGATGCCGGAACGCCCCTGGACCTCGGAATGCGCCTGGCGGTGGACACTATGGAGCATTGTGCACGGCACGTGCCCGGTTTTCACCCCACTACCGTAAACGCGTATGACCTGCGCGAGAGTGGTTTGAACGCCGCCGAGGAGATCGGAGTGGCAATCTCGATGGCGCAAGCGTACATCGAGGAAACGCTCAAACGCGGGCCCGCAATCGACCAAGTGGGGCCGGGTATTCTTCTGATATGCGCGGCGCATATCGATCTATTTGAAGAGATTGCCAAGTTCCGGGCGGCGCGCCGTATTTGGTCCCGAATGATGCGCGAGCACTTTGGAGCGAAAGAGGACCGCACCTGCCGACTGACGTTGGCCGTTCATACGGCTGGTTCATCACTATTCCCTCAGCAACCCATAAACAACGTCGTCCGTGGAACCGTAGAGGCGATGGCCGCGATCCTGGGCGGTTGCCAAGGTTTGGATTTGTCCGCGTTCGATGAACCGGTCGATCTTCCTTCGGAACAGGCTGCAATGGTGGCGCTTCGGACGCAACAAATTCTGGCACTGGAATCCGGCGTGGCGAACGTTGCAGATCCGCTGGGCGGTTCATGGTACATCGAAGAATTGACTGATGAAGTTGAGCGGCGCGCACGCGCCGTAATGGACGAAATCGCAGGATTCGGCGGCATGGTCGCGGCAGCAAAGGCGGGATGGCTGCGCCGCCTGATGGACGAAAGGCAGTGGGCGCTACAAAGCAGTATTGAGTCTGGTGACAGGCCAATAGTCGGGGTCAACTGCCATCAAATTCCGCCTGAGCAGGACACGCTGTTGTCGTTTCGCGGTGAACATCCGGAGCCGAGCAAGGAGCAAGTGGAGATCGTCAAGGAGTTTCGCCTGCGTCGAGACGCAGGGAGGGTGCGCGAAGCCCTCAAGCGACTCAAAGGACGCGTAGAGGTGCCATCCGAAAACCTTGTCCTGCCGATCAAGAGTGCGGTATCGACAGGGGCAACTCTGGGAGAGGTATTGGGCACGATCAGGGAGGCATACGGATTACCGTATGACCCGGTAAGCGCGATTGCAGCCGGGTCTACCGTTTAAGGGAGAAGGTATGAATAAGACACCGATCCGTGTTGTGCTTGCAAAGGTTGGCTTGGACATGCATGACATCGGCGTCAAGTTCGTGGCTCGAGGGCTGCGCGACGCAGGTATGGAAGTGATTTACCTTGGGCCGTTTCAAACCGCCGAAACCGTCGTTGGTGCTGTTGTGACGGAGGACGCCGACGTCGTCGCAGTGAGCAACATATCCGGCGAATACATGGCTTACGTTCCGGAGTTGCTTACGCAGTTAAGGAAACAAGAGCTGAACCCGATCGTGCTTGTCGGTGGGTTAGTTCCGGAGAAGGACCGGAATAGGTTGCTCGAGCTGGGCGTAGACGGCGTTTTCGGACAGGGAAGCGGGTTGGAATCAATTGTCGCCTTTATTCTCGACGCAATGGAGAAACGCGCGACGGCTTGACGAGCCGTATCAGCTTCGGCCAAGAGGTGGGTTCCGGTAGTTAAGGGTGCGGACGGTTTTGTGAATGCCAATCTCCCGAGCCGTGTGGAACTCGCGCGGCTAATCACCCGGCTTGAGCGAGGAGAAGCAACCGCGTGCGGCGCCATTGCCGTCGCTCATGGAGTCTCGCGAGTCGTAGGAATAACGGGTATTCCTGGCGCCGGCAAGAGCACGCTCGTCGATGCTTTGGTCGCGTTGTATCGGCTGTCATCGTCGCGGGTCGGCGTAATTGCAGTGGACCCGAGCAGCCCGGTTACTGGTGGTGCTCTGCTGGGGGACCGCGTGCGGATGAACCGCCATGCCTCGGATGAGGGCGTCTTTATCCGCAGCATGGGGAGCCGAGGTCGCCTTGATGGACTTGCGCCTACCGTTCAGGACAGCTGCCGTCTGCTTGCGTGGGCTTCCTACGATCCGATACTGATCGAAACGGTGGGCGTGGGCCAGATCGAGCTTGGGGTCGTGGAATGCTGTGATGTTCGTGTACTCGTGCTTGCTCCGGCCTGGGGAGATTACATCCAGGCGGCTAAGGCAGGTCTGGTGGAAATGGTTGACATCGTCGTAGTCAACAAGGCAGATCTGCCCGGAGCAGACACGCTGATAAGGGAACTCAAACAGGCCGTTCTGCGGCGCACGGGTGACCAGCCCATTAAGGTGGTAGCCGCAACCGCTAGTGATGGCGAGCGGGGTGTGGGACAAGTCTATGCGGCGATCGACGATGTCTGGAGTTCGCTCTCGTCCGCTGGGCTCCGAAGCCGTCGCTTGGAAGCGATTTATGGGGAGCTGATGAGCCGCGTTGCCGCGAGCTTCGCGGCAGGCCCCACGCGCAGCGTGATCGAGGACGGAACGGCAAAACAGTTCGCGGAAACCGTATACGACGGAAAAGCTACCATGCAAGAGGCGGCGAACATGCTATTTGGCGAGGCAATTCGGCGACTGAAATGAATGGGGATAGCGCCGATGCTGGTCGGAGCGCGGCGCCTCGATTGAAGTGACGATTGTTCAGGGAGTCTGATATCGAGAGAAACAGATGAAAGAGCAATCAGGGGCGGGAGACACTTCTCCCGCGAAGTGGCTGGCGAACGTAGTTGGCATTCTTTGCCTAATCAAGACTAACAGACGGTGTAATTTGCTGACCGTGTATCGGAAGGCGGTCGGCTGTGGAGGGACAGACGATGAGTATGAGAAAGGTATGGCTTGCGGCTGCATGGGCGTGTGTCTTCGGGGTCGTTGGAATTCCCGTTCAGGCTCAGCAAACAATAAAGATCGGCGTCAATCTGGAACGGACCGGTTCCGGGGCGAGCTATGGCGTACATATGTTGCTCGCCGCCGAAATCGCGCTCGCAGAGATCAATGCAGCCCAAGGAATCAACGGCCATAAGCTGGAGCTGGTAATCGAAGATAATCGCTCGAGCCCGGAACAGGCCGTCATCGCAACGCGCAATCTGGACAGCGCTGGCGTATTTGCAATGCTGGGGCCGATTCAAAGCTCGCAGTGCCGTACCGCGTTTCCCGCGGCAAACCGCGCCGGCTTGGTGGCTATCTCGACGGGATCCGGGGCGCCGGGGTTAACAGCAAAGAACCGACCATGGACTTTTCGCAATGCAGCGATCGATCAGATAATCATCGACGAAGTCGTGGCCAACTTGCGGAAGCGTTATCCTCGGGCGAAGAACGTCGTTGCGGTCGTCGACCCGAAGGACGCTTATAACAGCTTTCTCGTGAAGATGGTCACACCGCCGGCCTTGGAGAAAAACGGCTTTTTGTTCGTAAACAAGGATTCACTGATTGAAATTCCGAACGATGTTTCCGATTTCAGCGTGTTTGTCACTCGCATCAAGGCGATGAATCCGGATGTCGTGCTTTTGGGTTTGCTGTTTGAACAAGGACAAGGTTTTCTGCGAGAGGCAAATCGACAGAAACTGAATGTGCCTATGTTTGCGGGGCTGGGGTACCTCACCGAAACGGTCGCGAAGGCAGCTGGTGACATTGATCTCTGGGCGGGGCAACCGTTTGATCCCAACGCTGCCGACTCAAAGGTGCATAAGTTCGTTCAAACGTTCAAGGGACGTGCCGAAAAAGAGATGCCTGGACAATACAGCACGCCAACCTATATCGACGCCGGAGCCTACGAGGCGATGTACATCCTCGCCGATGCGCTTCGTGAAGCAAAGGCAACTCCAGCGTCCTCGCCGAAGGATGTGCGCGAAAAGGTTCGTGCTTATTTGGCGGGACTCAAGGCGTACGTCGGTCTGGGCAACCAGCTCTCGATCAACGAGGAAGGCGATGCGGTCAAACCCACCTTGGTCTATTTGACCGGCGGCGGTCGCTGGGTGAAGCAGTAGCACTCGGCCATGCGCGGATACGGCTCGTAGGCGCGACAGGCGCGGCATGCAATGTTGCAACAGCAGATTGTCAACGGTCTCATGCTAGGTAGCGTGTACGCACTGATCGGCGTGGGGTACACACTGGTTTTTGGTGTGCTGCGGATGCTGAATCTTGCGCATGCTTATCTTTTCATGATTGCTCCATTCATCGCGCTTTTCGCAATCAAGAGCGGAATCGCTCCATCCCTGGCAGTCATTGTCGGGCTTGGTGCGTCCGCTCTCCTCGGCATACTCCTTTACCAGGTTGCCTTTCGTCCCATTCCGCCTAAGCATGCGCTCGGCGGATTTGTCACCAGTCTGTCGTTTGGCGTGGTATTGCAGGTAATAGTTGTGAACTCGTACGGCACTCTGAAGATTCCGTTCGGAACGGGGTTGGCGCTCCCCGATGTCGAGTGGGATGGCCTTATTCTCTCCGGAGTGCAAGCTCTCAGTTTGGTGCTGGCTACTGCATTGATGCTTGGGTTGCTTGTCGTCATAAAGCGGACGCGGTTCGGCCGTAATATTCGAGCGCTCGCGCAGAACGAAACTGCTGCCTTGCTGCTCGGTGTGGCTGCCCGTAAGCATGTTCGGCTCACGTTCTTTGTCTCTTCGGCGTTGGCTGGACTCGCGGGGATAATGGTCGCAGAACGATTTGGCACCGTAAGTGCTTACATGGGAGATACCTATGCCATCAAGGCGCTCGCAGTCATTGTGATAGGCGGTCTCGGGGATCTGCGCGGAGCGATGATTGCGGGGTTGCTCCTCGGCGTATTCGAGGTCTTGTTCCAGGCCTACGCGCCGCCGGGTTGGTCCGAGGCGTTTGTCTGGTTGTTGTTGATCGCAACGTTTCTCTTCAAGCCAGAAGGTATCTTCGGAATGCGTATTTCCCGGCGAGAGATTTGATGGATGTCTTGCTGGCGGAGCCTGTCCAGGCTCTAGTAGCGATCAACGTCCTGTTGACGTTGAGCCTGCTCTTTCCGTTTCTCGCGGGCGTTTGGTCGTTGGGACTGCCTGGGTTCATGGCGGTGGGAGCCTATTCTTCCGCCTATCTGACGACCGATCTGGGAGTTTCGATTCCCATTGCAGTCCTGTTTGGCGCAGTCGCGGGCGCAGCAGTGACGCTTCCGTTTGGCTTGCTAGCGCTGCGGATTCGGGGGATCTATCTGGCCATTGCAACCCTTGCAGCGGCCGAACTCATTGTTCTGTTCTTTGCCCACTTCAAGTTAACCGGCGGCGTCATGGGGTACACGGGGATGCCGTACCTCGGTGGTGGGTGGTTGACCGCCTTGGCGACGTCAATGCTCGGTGCGTCTGCGTGGATGTTTCACTCGCGCCTCGGAAAAGCGATGAAGGCGGTCGGTTCTGATCCGGTTGTCGCGTCGTGCAATGGCATAAACGTCGCAGGCATACAGCTCATATCGCTCGGAATCGGCGGTGCGTTTGCTGGGCTTGCGGGTGCCTGCTTTGCGCATTTCTATTCGTTTGTTGCACCTGCAAATTTCGCCTTTCACCGAACGGTCGACATTCTGATGTTTCTGGTCGCAGGCGGCCTTACACCGCTCGGGGCGCTTATCGGCGCAGGAACGCTGACGCTTCTGCCGCAGTATGTGACTGCTCTCGAGCGCTGGGCACCGGCCATGTACGGCATGGTCGTAATCGCAATGATGGCATGGAGGCCGGAGGGGCTTATTCCTTCGCATCGGCCTCCCATATGGGTTCGGCGACGGCTGTTTCGTGCGCGAAGGGAGCCGGAGTATCGATATGGAACCGAGAGCAAAGAGGGGAATACAGATATCCACAAGATCCAATCCGGGCCAGCGGGGTCGATCAAGTAATGCTACGAGTCTGCAGCGTCACGCGGGAGTTCGAGGGGATTCGGGCTTTGGACATGGTGTCGTTCGACGCCGAGAAGGAGTCGATCACCGCATTGATCGGACCTAATGGAGCGGGCAAGACGACGTTGATAAACATAATCAGCGGCGTCGTTTCACCGAGCGCCGGCCATATCGAGTTCGATGGGATCGTTGTGTCGTCAATGCGTCCGGATCGCGTAGCTAACATGGGGATTCGGCGGACATTTCAGACGGTTCATTTGTTTCACGGCATGACGGTTCGCGACAACTTGATCGTTGGACGATTCAGCCAGGCTGCACGTGATCGGCTTTCGTTCGCGTTGGCGCTTCCCGGATGGAGCGATTCCGTTGGCCGTAAACGCGCCGATGAGGTACTCGAACTTATGGGGCTCAGGACGGTCGCGGAAGACGTGGCTACCGATCTTCCGTACGGATTACAGCGTCGCGTCGAGATTGCGCGGGCACTGTGCGGTAGTCCGCGGCTGCTGCTTCTCGATGAGCCGGCCGCCGGCATGAACCAGGCGGAGACGGAGCAGTTGCGTTCCGACATTGCAGCGATTCGCGAACAGGGTATTACGATTCTTCTGATCGAGCACGATATGTCCCTAGTCATGAGTGTTTCGGACAGGGTCGTGGTACTCGACTTTGGCCGCCGGATTGCCGACGGCACGCCCGCCGAGGTGCAGCGGAACGCAGCGGTGATTTCCTCCTACTTGGGAAGTGCATGAATGTCGCTCTCTGCTTCGCCGCGTGCCGGCCCATGCGGTTTGCGAATTGAAAAACTTACCGTTGGCTACGGACGCGCGCCCGTGCTGGAAGATTTTTCTCTGGAAGTTCCTGCCGGCCACGCCGTTGCTGTCGTCGGACCGAACGGTGCCGGCAAGAGCACGCTGCTTCGCGCTGTCTCAGGACTCCTGCGTGCTCGTAGTGGAAAGGTGCTCTTGGGCGACGACGATGTGCTGAACCGGGAAGCGGATCAGGTCTCCGCCCTAGGCTTGTTGCACGTGCCGGAAACGCGCGACATCTTCTCCGAGATGACAGTATGGGAAAATCTGAAGGTCGCACACGATAACCTCGGGTTTGGCGAGGACGAAGAAGCGGCATTTGACGGTATTTACGATCTGTTTCCGATTTTGAAGGAACGGCGCGGACAGGCCGCGAGTCTCCTTTCCGGCGGGCAACAGCAGATGTTGGCGATAGCTCGCGCCTTACTTGGTCGGCCGCGTGTTCTGATGCTCGACGAGCCGTCGCTCGGTCTCGCAAAATTGGTTATCCGGGACATCTATACAACCTTGCGCAAGCTGCGCGAGCGTGGTCTCACGATCTTGCTCGTGGAGCAAAATGCGACGATGGCGATCGACTTTTGCGAGCTCGCCTACGTTGTCGTAAACGGAAGAATTGTGCTCTCCGGAACGCGCAGCGAACTTTCTAACCACAGCGACCTCGTTCATCACTATCTCGGCGGTAGTACCGGGAAATCGACATCGCTGGCGTCCTGACGACCGGACCGCAGGATCGCTTCGTGTGATTGCATCAAACTGAAGTGGAGAGATTGCATGGAGTGGACTCAAGTCACGCTCGGTGGCGTACTGAGGGAACACGCGACCGCGCGTCCTGACCACATCGCGATCGCCGACGGTAAAGCGCGGCTGACCTACAGGCAGTTCGATCGTTGGGTCGATGAGCTCGCCCATGGTATGCAGGCGATTGGCCTTGGCCGCGGAGATCAGGTAGCTCTTTGGATGATCAATTCAGCGGCATGGGTCGCTTGCTGGATTGCCTGCACCCGCATAGGCGCGACACTCGTTCCCATCAATACTCGCTACAAGCTGGAAGAAGTCGAATTCATCCTTCGCCAGTCGGACGCGAAGGCGCTCATAACACTTGACCAATATTGGAACATCGATTTTCTAGGGATGCTCAGAGAGCTACTTCCCGAACTCGAAACGTGCAAAGCTGGGGAACTGCGCAGCAAGCGTCTCCCTCGATTGCGTGCGGTGGTGCTCTGGAAGGACATCGAAGTTCCTGGAACTCATTGCCTCGAATCCGTCGCTCGGCGAGGCACAGCAAGCTTGGCCGATGGAAACGTGCTCGCGCCGATCAACTCCAAAGACCCCATTATCATCGTCTATACGTCCGGTACGACCGGCCACCCGAAAGGCGCGATGCACAGTCACATCGTGCTGCGCAATTGCGCCAATATGGCGCGGTGGATGCATACGACACCTGATGATGTCGTTCTTGGACACATGCCGTTCTACCATGTCGCGGGGGCGTTCGCGGGAATCGGTCAGGCGCTCTTCATTGGATGCACCTTGGTTACTTTGGCGCACTGGGTTCCCGACGAGGCGCTCGACACGATCGAACGCGAGCAAGTCACCATCTTCGGCGGTATTCCCACGCATTTTATCGACTGTCTCGATTCGATGCGACGGAGACGCCGGATGTTGCGTCTCAAAACCGCCTGGATAGGCGGCGCACCGGTTACTCCGGAAGTGGCGATTGCGGCATTCAAGGAACTGGGACTACAGGCGTTGCAGTGTGTTTACGGCATGACCGAAACTACTTCGATGACGACATTGAGCGAATTTGATGCGCCTCTCGAGGTGCTGTGCGACAACAAAGGCAAGCCGATTGGAGATTTCGAGGTAAAAGTCTGTGATCCTGATACCGGAGAGGCGCGCCCTAACGGTGTGATTGGCGAGATTTGGGTGCGTGGACATATCGTAATGATGGGCTATTATCGAGATTCGCGAGCCACTGCCGAGGTGATGACGGGGGATGGTTGGTTTCGAACTGGCGATCTTGGTGTTTATGACGAGGCGGGATACTTGAAGGTAACCGGTCGTCTTAAGGAAATGTTTATCGTGGGTGGAAGCAATGCATATCCATCCGAGATCGAAAGGGTTCTCCAGACAAACCCCAAGGTCAAGCAGGCGATAGTGGTCGGTGTACCGAATCCTCGATTGGGCGAGGTGGGTTATGCGTTCGTCGAACTGCAGGATGGTGAGGCTTGCAGTGAAGAAGAGATAATCGGCTTTTGCAGGGACAAAATGGCGGATTATAAAGTTCCTCGATACGTCAAGATTGTTAGTGAGTTTCAACGGACATCGACCGGCAAGATTCAGAGATCTGCGCTGGCAAATTCAGCGTGCGAGTCGCTTGCGGAGAAAAATGGAGGCTAGCAAGGCTATGACTAAGCCAATCGGTTGATGTAAGAATTTCCGAAAATTCGAGGAACGAAGCATCTTGTGTTGCTCATGGATTTCATACCTCGCTAACTGACGTGGGTTCGAATTGAATAATTTCAAGGAAGTCGCGGTCGTCAGCAAGAAACCTGGCAAGCGCGCTGTAAAAGCCGATCAGTTGCGCCGTGCGCTTTTTGCCGCTGCTGCGACAGTTGTCGGCAAGTGTGGGTATGAGGGAGCCTCCGTTGCGGCGATTACGAAGCTCGCCGGTGTGGCGAATGGTACGTTCTACAACTATTTCGAGACGCGTCAGAAGCTGTTCGATTTGCTCTTGCCGTACGTCGGCGAACAGCTGCTCGCGTACATTCGGTCGCGAGTGCACGAGGAGTCTGGAGTCGAGCTTGAACGTCAAAGGATAGTCGCATATTTCGAGTTTTTCCGGAGTAATCCGGGATTTTTGCGAATACTGAATGAGGCGGAGGTATTCGCTCCGCGGGCGTTCAAACAGCACGTGAACGGATTTGCGCGGCTCTATGAGCGCTCCCTGAAGCGACAACTCGCCCGTGGCGAGCTTGGGCCCTACGAGGAGAGTGAAATTGAAGCAATCGTGTACATCCTGATGGGGGCACGAAGCTATCTCACCATGCTCGGGCGAGCAAAGTCGCGGCGCGGAAAGAGCGACATCGATAAAGTACTGATCGGTGCCTACATGAAACTGATGGGCTACGGTCTTTTCTCCAAAAAATGAATTTCGCGATTGTCTTACGCTGGACACTGAACCTTCAACCACGAAATTGAAGCGACGAATACATGTGGAAGTCTAAGTACAAGCTTATTACGTTCGGGTACGATCGAGGGCTCCTGACCGTTAAGTTCAACCGCCCCGAGCAATTGAATTCGGTGAATGCGGCGCTCCATACCGAGATTTCCCTTCTGTTCGGCGACATAGCAAGGGACGTTTCGGTGAGAGCCGTGCTCCTAACCGGAGCCGGACGCGCTTTTTGTGCGGGCGGAGATCTGGGCTGGTTCCGGACGATGACACGCGAAGGGTTGGATCGTTTGTTCATCGAGGCGCGTCGCATCATTATCGACATGTTGGAAGTGCCTCAACCGATAATTGCCGCCATCAATGGGCCCGCAACAGGATTCGGCGCAACGATCGCTCTGTTCTGTGACATAGTCTATGCAAGCGAAGATGCGCGAATTGCCGATACGCACGTAAGCGCCGGAATTGGGGCGGGTGACGGAGGAGCCGTAATCTGGCCCTTGCTTGTCGGAATGACGAAGGCCAAGGAGTACTTGCTTACAGGAGATTCGTTGACCGCGGCAGAGGCCGAACGCATCGGTCTTGTAAACCGTGTCACGGGCCGAGATGAACTTCTTGAAGTGGCGACCGCTATGGGGCGCCGGCTCGCGGATGGGCCTCAAATGGCCGTTCGTGCGACGAAGGCATCTCTCAACAAGATTCTTAGAGAGACGGCAAACCTTAGTCTCGATACATCGCTCGCGTTGGAAAAAGAATGCTTTTATTCGCAGGAGCATCGCGAGTGCGTTCAGGCTTTTCTGGAAAAAAGAAAGCCCGTGTTCTCATCACAAAACGATGCGTAAGCGGACAGCGGATAGCCAAGGTATCACGCGACTTTGAATGGTGTGATGAGAGAAAGGCTAAGGGAAATGAACTTCGACACCCTTGACGCAGGCGAGATACAGGTCATTCGGGACACCGTTCGACGCCTACTATCTGATTACGTAGAACGCGATGACCCGGCACGTTGGGACGCCGATAGCATTCTTCCGACGGAGATATTGCAGAAGTTGGTTGCCCTCGGGTTGTGCGGGCTCACGATTCCGGAGCAATACGGCGGTGCCGGGCGAAACATTCCGGCGGCGCTCGCGGTGGTCGAAGAGCTTTCGATGAAAAGCCTGGCTCTTGCCGTTCCTTACATTATGAGCGCGTTTTATGGGGGCATCAATATTCTCGAGTGCGGGACGGAGGAACAGAGGAAGGAATTCTTGCCACTCGTCGCAAAGGGCGAGTTGCTGTTGGCGTTTGGCGTGACTGAGCCTGATGTAGGCGGAGACGTTGCAAGCGTGAAGACGATGGCACGCAGGCGCAACGGAAGAGTAGTTATTAATGGTAGTAAACGATTTATCACCGGAGCAAACATTGCTGACTTCATCTACACTCTTGTCAAAACCGGTGACAGGAAATACCAGAATTTGTCTATCGTTTTGATTCCACGCACCGCGAAGGGCGTTACGATCTCGAAGATCGAGAGTATCGGCATGCGTGGCGGTGCCTACACCTGTGATCTGACATTCGATGATGTGGATCTTTCGGAGTCTTTGATTGTCGGGGGCGAAGAAGGCTGGGATCGGGGATGGGAGATGATGGCGGGTCCCGGCCTGGATGTGGAACGCCTGGAGGTCGCGGCGACCGCTCTTGGATTGGCGACTGCTGCACTTCACGATGCGTGGGAGTACAGCAAGAACCGTAAGCAGTTCGGGATGCTGATCTGCGGTCATCAGTCGGTGCGGCACATGCTTGCAGACATGCAGACGGAGCTTCAAGCGTGCCGGCTCATGGTGGATCACGCGGCACGAATGGCTCAGTCCGGAATGAGATGCCGGACCGAGAGCGCGATGGCGAAGCTGTTTGTTTGCGAGCGCGCCAAGCAGATCGTGTTGAACAGCCAAGCAATCCTGGGCGCTTACGGATGTGTGCAAGGATCCGACATGGAGCGATTGGTGCGAGATATCCTTATTTTGCCGATCGCAGGTGGGTCGAGTGCAATCCAAAGAAACAATATCGCGTCCTCTCTCGGGCTGCCAAAGGGATGAAGCTGTTCATTCATTCGCGTCGCAATGAGGCAGACGTCCCCCGGCCCAGCCGGCGCCCGCGACACGCGTCGGAGTGGGGCGAGGCCATCTCACTTCAGAAACGCAGCGCACCCGCGTACCCGGTCAGCTCCAGGTAGCCGCGGCCAATCTCGCGCCGCTCCTCGAACACGCGCACCGCGCCTTCCCAGTAGACCGTGCCGGCGCTGCCGCGCGCGTCGAGCTCCTGGTCGTCGAACAGCGGCTCGAGCGTGAGCGTGCGCGTCCCCAGCGTGATCGTCATCGCCACCGGATAGCGCGCGCCGGTGCGCGGCGAGGTCCAGCTGCGCACCTCGGTGAAATTCGGCAACGGATCGGGTGCCGTGTCGCCGAAAGTGGGGTGGCCTCCGGCATCGATCCAGCGCGCGTGCGACCACAGCACGCCGCCTTCGCGGCGCCGGATGCGAAACGCCATCAGCGCCGAGCCGTCGTCGAAGTTCAGGCCGACCCAGTCCCAGCCGTCGGCCGTGCGGTCGAGGATCTCGCTGGACCATTCGTGGTCCAGCCACGCGGTGCCCTCGACGCGCGTCTCGTGTCCGCGGAGGCCGACGCTTCCCGAGGCGCGCAGCTGCGGACGGCTGTAGTACAGGCTCGCCTGGTGCTCGCCTGGTCCCTTGCGCGAAAAGCCGGACTCGCCCTGCGCGACGGGCGGCGTTCGCGGGGCGAACTCGAGCGCCATCGAGAGCTGCACATCGTCGATGCGCGCCCGATAACGGTCGTCGGCGTCGCGCACCAGCGTCCAGCGGCCGATCGATAGCGCGGTGTCGGTGTCCGAAGCTTGCGCCAGCCCGAAGCCGGCGCGTGCCGCGCGCTGCGCGTGCAGCAGGTGCGCGTGCTCGGGCGGGGCGAGCGCGGCATGTGCGAGCAGCAGCTGCGTGGGCGCGAAGCGGCTCGGGTTGGCGGCATCGTGGCGGGTGCGCGAGCGAAAGAACGTGATCTGCATGCCGAGCGGCTCGCCGCGGCGCGCGCCGTCGACGCGTCGCAGCCAGCCGGTCAGGTACCACCACTCGGTGCGATAGGCCGGATGTGCGCCATGATCGCGCGGGAACACCAGGTGAGTACCGGGCAAGACCGGCGGGTAGAAGGACGGGGG
The DNA here is from genome assembly GCA_023383035.1 of Burkholderiaceae bacterium. Taxonomy (GTDB): domain Bacteria; phylum Pseudomonadota; class Gammaproteobacteria; order Burkholderiales; family Burkholderiaceae_E; genus Zeimonas. Next base: position 16,963 of record JAHDYE010000030.1, read on the forward strand.
CGAGGCGGACGACGGCGGTGCGGAGGCGGGCAGGCGGCTGCCCGGCGCGGCGTCCGCCGGAGATGCGTGCGTGCGCACCATTGCGAAGCCCGCGCACAGCGCCGTCAACATCTGCCGCCGCGCGTTTACCGGCACCCGCCGCCGCGTGTTCACCAGTCTTCCCTCACCGCGCGCACCGGCGCGTCGGACATCGCGTTGCGCGCGGCCAGCACCGCCGCCGCCACACCGAGCGCGAGCAGCGCCGCCGCGACCGTCGCGAGCAGGGCGGCGGGCCACGACATGTCCATAGTCCAGTGGAACGACTGCGGATTGACGCGGTGGATCAGGATCAGCGCGATCGCCGTGCCGAGCAGCGCGCCCCACGCGGTGGCCAGCGCGATCTGCAGCGCTGCCTCGGCGGCGAACAGCCGCGCGACGTCGCGGCGCCTGAGCCCGAGATGGCGCAGCACGCCGAACTCGCGCGCGCGCGCCAGGCCTTCGGCCGCCCACGCCGAGGCCACGCCGAACAGCGCCACCAGGATCGCGATCGCCTCGAGCGCGTAGGTGACCGCGAAGCTGCGATCGAAGATGCGCAGCGACAGCGCGCGCAGCTCGCCGGTGGCGCGCAGCTCCAGGCCGGCGACGTCGGACAGCGCGGCGCGCAATCGCCCGAGCGCCGTGTCGCCGTTTGCGCGCGTGTCGTCGAGCCACAGCGCCGCGTCGTTGACCGATGCGTCGCCGGTCAGCGCGCGGTAGTCAGCGGCGTCGATCGCGATCGCCCCGTGCTGGCGCGCGTAGTCGCGCCAGACGCCGGCCACGAAGAAGCGGCGCTCCTTTCCGGCGCCGGGCAGCGGCAGCTCGACCCGCTCGCCGGGCGCGAAGCCGTACAGGTCCGCGACTGCCTCGCTCGCGTAGATCGCCACCGTTCCCGGCGGCGGCGCACGCACCTCGCCGGTGATCGGCAGCCGGGCCTGCGGCTGCCGCGCGTCGATCGGCCGCGCGATCAGCACCACCGGCGGGCGCGCGACGTCGAGCGTCAGCTCGAGCATGCGCGCGAACTCCGCGCGCGTCACGCCGGGTGCGCCGGCCAAGCGACGCCGCAGGGGCTCGTCGATCGCGCTGCGCGTCGCGCCGCTGCCGATGCGCGCGTAGGCGTCGGCCGGCAGCACTGCTTCGAGCCAGCGATCGACGGAATCGCGAAAGCTCGCCACCATGATCGCCATCGCGCCGGCCAGCGCGAAGCTCGCGACGATCCCGGTCATCGAGGCCGACGCGCTGCCCGGCGCGCCGGCAAGGCGATGGGCCGCCAGCCATGCCACCGGCCCGGCGCCGCGCGACGCGAGCTTCGCGAACAGGCGTGCGCACGCGGCGACCACATGCGGCACCAGCGCGATGCCGCCGGTGAGCCACGCGCCGATCGCGAGATACGAAGGCCAGGGCAGCCCCGCGACCGGAGGCAGCGCCAGCAGTACGGTGCCGGCAACGAAGCAGCCGAACGGCCAGGCCAGCCCGGCGAGGCCGCGGCGCAGGCGCAGATTCTCCTCGATGCTGCCGGCACGCAGCGCGCGCGCGCCGGGCATCCGGCTCGCCGCCAGCGCCGGCACCAGCGCGCCGAGCAGCGCGGTGAGCACGCCGGCGCCTGCCAGGCCGAACAGCGTCACGGCATCGACCGACAGCGCCGGACGGCTGCCCGCGAAGTAGCCTCCGCCCAGATCGCCACCCACCCACGACAGCAGCGCGCCGGCCAGCGCGACGCCGGCCAGGCTGCCGATCACGGCGCCGGCCACGCCGAGCAGCAGGCCCTGGCCGAGCACCTGCACCACCAGCAGGCGCGCGCGCGCACCCAGCACGCCCAGCAGCGCGAGCTCGCGCTGCTGGCGCGCGACCGCGAGCGCCAGCGTGGCGTGCACGATGAAGCCACCGGTGAACAGCGCGACCAACGCGAGCATGTTCAGGTTCACGCGGTAGGCGCGCGAGAGGTTCGACATGCGCTGGCGGCTCGCGTCGGGCTCGCTCCACACGGCGTCGTCGGGAAGGCTCGCCTCCCAGCCGGCGCGGATGTGCGCGACGTCGGACCCCTCGGGAAAGCGCAGGTCGAGCCGCGAAAGACGGCCGAGCCAGCCGAGCCGCCACTGCATCGCGCCGAGGTCCATCACGGCCAGGCGCTGGCCGGCCGGCACGCCGGGCAGGCGCCCGGCCACGCGCAGCGCGACGACGTGCGCGCCGACGCGCAGCCGCAGCGCGTCGCCTTCGGCCAGGCCGAGCGATGCGAGCGCGGCGTTCGACAGGAACACGGTGTCGTCGCCGAACAGCGGCGAGCCGGCGCCGGCATCGCCGTCGGCGGGTGCCGAGGGCACCAGCGCCGGCGTCACGTCGGCGGCGCGGAAGACGTCCAGCCCGATGATCCGCAGCGAGCCTTCGCGCCCGTCGGCGAGCGCGAACTCGGCTTCGATCACCGGGCTGACGGACGCGCCGGCCGGGTCGGCCGCCAGCCGCGCGTAGAGCCGCTCGTCGAAGCTGCCTGAGCGCGGGCGGATCTGCGCCTGCGCGTCGCCGTTGACCGTGGCCATCGCGGTCGCGAACTCGGCCAGCGCCGAGCGGTTCACCAGCTGGATGGCGAGCGCCAACGAAACGCCGATCGCGATCGCCAGCACCGCGGTGAGCGCGCGCCCGGGCTGGGCGCGCGCCTGCGCGTGCCACAGCCAGCCCAGCAGCGCCAGGCGGCCGTCGTCGCGGCGCGCGAGCGCGTCGGCCGCGCCGATCATGCGCGTGCGTCCGCGGCGTCGCCGTCGTCCACGCCCAGGCCGTGCGGGCCCAGGCGCAGCCGTCGGTGCGCGATCGCCGCCGCTTGCGCCGAATGCGTGACCAGCACCAACGCTGCGCCGCCGGCTTCGGTCATCTCGCCGATCAGCGCGAGCGCGGCGGCGGCGGTGGACGGGTCGAGGTTGCCGGTCGGCTCGTCGGCCAGCACCAGCGAGGGCCGGTGCACCAGCGCACGCGCGAGCGCCACGCGCTGCTGCTCGCCGCCCGAGAGCTCGCGCGGCCAGGCGCGCGCACGCGCGCCGAGCCCGACGCGCGCGAGCATCGCGATTGCCTGCTCCAGCGCCGCGTGCGCCGACACGCCGGCGAGCAGCAGCGGCACGGCGACGTTGCGCGCTGCGTCGAGGTGCGGAAGCAGGTGGAACGCCTGGAACACGAAGCCGATCGCCGTGCGCCGGAACAGGGCGGCCTGGTCGGCATCGAGCATCGAGACCGTCGTGTCGCCCACGCGCACGGTACCGGCGTCCACCGGCTCGAGGCCGGCGATGAGGTTGAGCAGGGTCGACTTGCCGCTGCCCGATTCCCCGAGCAGCGCGACGCGCTCGCCGCGCTCCACGCGCATCGACACGCCTGCGAGGACACGGCGATCGCCGAAGGCCTTGTGCACGTCGATCAGCTCGACGGCGGGGGTCGTCGATCCGGTATGCGATGGGTCCTGCGAGTGAAGTGCGGACAAGGCGATGGCCGGACGGGAAACGGAGGCGCGCGGGCGGGGGATACACGTGGGGCGGCGCAACGACCCGCAGGCAGCGCCCGCCATGCTTCACCCTGGCTGCCTATGATACGTTGGCAGCCGACTCGATGACGGCGCCCCCGGAGGGCGCTGCGGAGGGCGCATCGATGGCTGCGACGATCTACCGCGTGGCGCGCCTGCTGGCGACGGTCATGCTGTGGCTGCTCGTGCTGGTCGTGGGCGGGCTGGTCTTCTATCGACTCGCCGGCATGCCCGAGACGCACGGCGAGCTCGCGCTCGCCGGACTGGGCGGGCCGGTGCGCGTGGTGCGCGACGGGCATGGCATTCCGCACGTGTTCGCGTCCTCGCGCGCCGACGCGTTCCGCGCGCTGGGCCTGCTGCACGCACAGGATCGCCTGTGGCAGCTCGAGATGAACCGCCGCATCGTCGCCGGGCGACTGGCCGAGGTGCTCGGCGCCGACGCGCTCGAGACCGATCGCTTCCTGCGCATGCTCGGGGTGCGCCGCAACGCGCAACGCATCTGGGACGGGCTGGACGCAACCACGCGCGAGGCGTTGCAGGCCTACAGCGAGGGCATCAACGCCGGCATCGCGGCGACCCGCGACCGGCCCTGGCGCCTGTCGCCGGAGTTCCTGGTGCTGGGCGTGCGCCCGCAGCCGTGGGAGCCGGTGGATTCGATCGGCTGGGCGACGATGATGGCGTGGGACCTGTCGGGCAACCACGGCGTCGAGCTGCTGCGGCTGGCGCTGCTCGAGCGGCTCGACCCCGAGCGGGTGGCGCAGCTGCTCGATACCCACCCGCCGCAGCCGCTGCCCGATCCGAAGCCGCTCTACGCGAGCGCGGCGCCGCCGCTGCCGCACGGTGCCGCGCTCGCGCTGGCCGAGTCGATCGCGCGTGCGCTGCCGGACACCTCGCTCGATACGCTCGGCTCGAACAACTGGGTGGTCGACGCGAGCCGCAGCACGACCGGCAAGCCGCTGCTCGCCAACGATCCGCACCTGACGCTGAACGCGCCGGCGCTGTGGTACCTCGCGCACCTGTCCGCGCCGGGGCTGGAAGTGATCGGCGCGACGCTGCCCGGGCTGCCCTACGTGGTGATCGGGCGCTCCGATCGCATCGCCTGGGGGTTCACCAATACCGCGCCGGACACCCAGGACCTGTACCTCGAGCGCGTCGACTCCGCCGACCCCGGGCGATACCGCACGCCCCAGGGCTGGCAGCGCTTCGAGACGCGCACCGAGACGATCCGCGTCAAGGGCGGTGCCGACGTGCAGCTCGAGGTGCGCGAGACGCGCCACGGGCCGGTGATCTCGGACGTGCTGGCCGTGGCGCGCGAGACGCTCGCGCAGCAGGGCCTGGCCACGCACGTGCTGTCGTTCGCCTGGACCATGCTCACGCCCGAGGATCGCACCGTGCGCGCCGGGCTGGCGTTGAACGGCGCCACCGACTGGACGTCGTTCGTGGCCGCGCTGCGCGACTTCCGTGGACCGCAGCAGAACGTCGTCTACGCTGACATCGACGGCCGCGTCGGCTTCGTGGCCGCCGGCGCGGTGCCGCTGCGGCGTCCCGACAACGTGCTCGCCGGGCAGCTGCCGGCGCCGGGCTGGGACACGCGTTTCGACTGGATCGGCACGATTCCGTTCGACGAGCTGCCGCGCATCGAGCAGCCACCCGACGGCCTGATCGTCACCGCCAACAACCGCATCGTCGGCGACGACTACCCCCACCGCATCGCCAGCGAGTGGGCGCTGCCGTATCGCGCGGATCGCATCCGCCGCCGGCTGCAGGACAAGCCGCGCCACGACGTCGCGAGCTTCGCCGCGATCCAGTCCGACCTCGCTTCGCCGGCGGTGGCCGAGCTGCTGGCGGCGCTGCTGCGCGCGCGCAGCGTCTCGCCGCTGGGCGCGCAGGCGCTGGCGATGCTGCGCGACTGGGCCTCCGAAGGCGACGGCGACGCGCCGGTGCTGTCGCCCGATCGCCCCGAGCCGCTGATCGCGGTGGCCTGGATCGACCGGCTGCGCCGCGAAGTGTTCGTCGACGAGGTCGGTGCGCGACTGTTCGCGCAGCTCGAGCGTCACCGCATGCGCCATCCCGCGCTGCGCAGCGCGCTGCACGATGCGCGCTTCGCGCATTGGTGCGACGACGTCGGCACGCCCGAGCGCGAAAGCTGCGACGACATCGTCACGCGCGCGCTCGAGGCGACGATGGCGGCGCTCGCGTCGCGCCACGGCAGCGACCCGCGCCGCTGGCGCTGGGGCGACGCGCATCCGTCGGTGTCGACGCACCGGCCGTTCGGGCGTCACTGGCTGCTGTCGAGAATGTTCGATCTGCGCGTGCCGGCCGGCGGCGATCCGAGCTCGATCAACGCGGCGCGCCACGATCCGTGGGACGAGGCCGAGCCGTTCGCCAACCGCTGGGCGGCGAGCCTGCGCGCGATCTTCGACCTGTCCGATCCGGACCGTTCGCAGTTCATGATCTCCACCGGCCAGAGCGGACATCTGCTGTCGCCGCACTACGGCGACCTGGCGCGCCGCTGGGCGGCCGTGGAGTACCTGCCGATGGTGAGCTCGCGCGAGCGCGTCGAGCGCGAGGCCGCGGCGGTGCTGACGCTGATGCCGCCGCGCTGACTGCGCAGGTGCGCAGGTGCGCAGGTGCGCGCGGCGCAGTGCAGCCGCCGCGCGCGACGCTTACGCGAGCACTTCGACGCCCGGTTCGCCCACCACGAACTCGCCGATCTCGCAGGCGGCCTCGAAGCCGTCGCGCCGGAACACCGCGAGCACTTCGTCGACCGTCTCCGGCGCGCAGGCCACCAGCAGCCCGCCCGAAGTCTGCGGATCGGTGAGCAGCGTGCGCTGCGCATCGGCGAGCTGCGCCGGCAGGCGCACCGCGTGCCCGTAGCCGGCCCAGTTGCGCTGCGAGGCGCCGGTGGCGAAGCCGCGCGCGAGCAGCGCGTCGACGCCTTCCAGGCGCGGCAGCGCAGCGAGCGACACGCGCGCCGCCAAGCGCGCGCCGCGGCACAGCTCGAGCAGGTGCCCGAGCAGTCCGAAGCCGGTGACGTCGGTCAGCGCGTGCACGCCGTCGAGCCGGGCCAGCGCCACGCCGGGCGTGTTCAGCCGCGTGGTGCTGGCGATCAGCGCCGCGTAGCCCTGCCCGGACAGCTCGCCCTTCTTCAGCGCCGCCGACAGCACGCCGACGCCGAGCGGCTTGCCGAGCACCAGCCGGTCGCCGGGGCAGGCGCCGGTGTTGCGGCGGATCCGCTGCGGGTGCGCCAGGCCGATCGCCACCAGGCCGTAGATCGGCTCGACCGAGTCGATCGTGTGTCCGCCGGCCACCGGCACGCCGGCCGCTGCGCACACCGACTCGCCGCCGTCGAGGATGCGCCGGATGACCTCGAGCGGAAGCCGGTCGATGGGCATCGCGACGATCGCCAGCGCCAGGATCGGCGTGCCGCCCATCGCGTAGACGTCGGAGAGCGCGTTGGTGGCGGCGATGCGGCCGAAGTCGTACGGATCGTCGACGATCGGCATGAAGAAATCGGTGGTCGCGATCAGCGCCTGCTCGTCGTTCAGGCGATAGACCGCCGCGTCGTCGGCGCTCTCGATCCCCACCAGCAGCTGTGGCGGCACCGGCAGCCGCGCCGAGCCGTGCAGGATGTCGGTGAGCACGCCGGGCGCGATCTTGCAGCCGCAGCCGCCGCCGTGCGAGAACGACGTGAGTCGCGGTGCTTGCGCTGTCGCGGGGCCGTTCATCGGTCGATCGTCCGGCCGCGCTTCACTGCCCGTCGGGCAGCTCCATGCCGCCCACCACCTGGCTGAATCCGCCGTCGACGTAGGTGATCTCGGCGGTCACGCCGGCGGCCAGGCTCGACAACAGGAATGCGGCCACGTTGCCGACATCCTCGATCGTGACGTTGCGACGCAGCGGCGCATGCGTGCCGACGAAGTCGAGGATGCGTGAGAAGTCCTTGATGCCGCTGGC
>JAHDYE010000031.1 GCA_023383035.1 Burkholderiaceae bacterium
AACCAACCGTCATCCCCGTCGCCGCACGTGCTGGTCGAATCGTCCGGCGGCGTGCTGCGCATCGAGCTCCGGCGTCCGGAGAAGAAGAACGCCCTGACCGCCGGGATGTACGGCGCGTTGACGCAGGCGCTCGAAACGGCCGATCGCACGGCCGCGATCCGCGTCGTGCTGCTGCATGGCCAGCCGGACGTCTTCACCAGCGGCAACGACCTGAACGACTTTCTCCAGGATCCCGCGGTCGACGACGACCACGTGGCCTACCGTTTCGTGCGCGCGATCAGCACGACCGCCAAACCGATCGTGGCCGCCGTGAACGGCGCATGCGTCGGCGTCGGCGCGACGCTGCTGCTGCACTGCGACCTGGTCTACGCGGGCGAGGGCGCGAGCTTCGCGTTGCCGTTCGTGAACCTCGGCCTGTGTCCCGAAGCGGGTTCCAGCCTGCTGTTCCCGCTCGCGGCCGGGCACGCGCGCGCTGCCGAGCTGCTGCTGCTCGGCAAGCCGTTCGGCGCCGCGAAGGCGGCGGCATGCGGCATGGTGAGCGAAGTGCTGGCCGATGCCGACGTGCTGCGCCACGCGCAGGAGCGGGCGCGGGAGCTGGCCGCCAAGCCCCCTGCGGCGGTGCGCCTGACGAAGGCGCTGATGCGCAGGAGCCTGGTGGCGCAGATCCGGGACGCCATTCGCGAGGAATCCCGCGAGTTCCAGCAGCGGCTCGGTTCGCCGGAGGCGAAGGAATCGTTCTCGGCATTCCTCGAGAAACGCAAGCCGGACTATTCCCGCTTTACTTGAAACGGTCCGGCCCGGTGCCTCCCGATGCAACCGGGCAAGCGGTCCGGGCGAAGACCCGACAGGACCTGCGAGAGGAGGAGATGGACAACTCGTTCGAGACGTTCCCGCGGTTGCTGCTGCATCACGCGCGGGTACGCGGTGACCGGCCGGCTATCCGCGAGAAGCACCTCGGCATCTGGCAGACCTGGACCTGGCGCCAGGTGGCCGACGAGGTGCGCGCGCTCGCCTGCGGGCTCGCCGCCCACGGTTTCCGGCGCGGCATGCACCTGGCGATCATCGGCGACAATCGTCCGCGCCTGTACTGGGTCATGGCGGCGGCGCAGGTGCTCGGCGGCATTCCGGTCCCGATGTACCAGGATGCGCCCACCGCCGAGCTGGTCTACGTGCTGAATGACGGCGAAATCGCCTACGCGGTGGCCGAGGACCAGGAGCAGGTCGACAAGCTGCTGGAGGCCGTGCCGCAGGTCGGGACGCTGAAGCACGTCTATTTCGACGATCCGCGCGGCCTGCGCAACTACGAAGGCATCGTCTCGCTGGACAGCCTGCAGGAGGCCGGTCGCGCGTTCGACCGCGATCATCCCGGCTTCTTCGAGAGGGAGCTGGAGGCGGGGAGCGCCGAGGACATCGCGATCATCCTGTATACATCCGGCACGACGGGCAAGCCGAAGGGCGTCTGCCAGACCCACGACGCGTTCATGATGGTGAGCAGCTCAGGCTGCGACTTCGACCGCCTCGGGCCGGACGACCGCGTGCTGTGCTACCTGCCGATGGCGTGGGTCGGTGACCACGTGTTCTCGTACAGCCAGTGGCTGAAGGCAGGGTTCACCATCAACTGCCCCGAGTCCGGGGAAACGGTGATGACCGACCTGCGCGAAATCGGTCCGACCTACTACTTCGCCCCGCCGCGCGTGTTCGAGAACCTGCTGACCCAGGTCATGATCCGCATGGACGACGCATGCGCGTTCAAGCGATGGATGTTCCGCAGCTGCATGGCGGTGGCGAAACGCTGCGGCGCCGAGCTGCTCGACGGCAAGCCGGTGCCGCTGCTGGATCGGCTGAAGTACTGGATCGGCAACCTGCTGGTCTACGGCCCGCTGCGCGACGTGCTCGGACTGCGCTGCTTTCGCGTCGCGTACACGGCCGGCGCGGCGATCAGTCCGGACCTCTTCCGCTTCTATCGCTCGATCGGCATCAACCTGAAGCAGTTCTACGGCTCGACCGAGACCTGCGCCTACATCTGCCTGCAGAGCGACGGCGACGTGAAGCTCGACACGGTCGGCCCGCCGGCGCCCGGCGTGGAGATGAAGATCGCCGAGAACTCCGAGATCCTGGTGCGTGGGCCGATGCTGCTGAAGACGTACTACAAGCGGCCGGACGCCACGGCCGAGGTGATCGATGCCGAAGGGTACTTCCATACCGGCGATGCCGGCTACTTCGACGACGACGGGCACCTCAAGATCATCGACCGCGCCAGGGACGTCGGCAGGATGGCGGGCGGCACGCTGTTCGCGCCCAACTACATCGAGAACAAGCTCAAGTTCTTCCCGCACATCAAGGAAGTGGTGGCGTTCGGCGACAGGCGCCCCGAAGTCTGCGTCTTCGTGAACATCGACATGGGCTCGGTCGGCAACTGGGCCGAGCGGCGCGGGCTGCCCTATTCGGGGTACACCGATCTCGCCCAGAAGCCGGAGGTCTACGGCCTGGTGAAGGAATGCATCGACCAGGTCAACCTGGAGCTCTCGCAGGATCCGGCGCTGTGCGATTCGCAGGTGCATCGCTTCCTGGTGCTGCACAAGGAACTGGATCCGGACGACGACGAGCTGACGCGTACGCGCAAGGTGCGTCGCAACTTCATCGCCGAGAAGTACGCGGTGCTCATCGATGCGCTGTACGGCGGCAAGTCGGTCCAGCACATCGAGACGCAGGTGAAGTTCGAGGACGGACGCACCGGCATGGTCGCGGCGGACATCCGCATCGAGACGGCGAAGACCTACCCGCGCGCCGCCGTGCGGCAGGCGGCGTGAGGACGGTGGCTATCGTGCGTACGATCGGCGACGTCATTCTGAAGCTCGAACACATCTCGCTCTCCTTCGGCGGCATCAAGGCGCTCACGGACATCAGCTTCGACGTGCGCGAAGGGGAGATACGGGCGATCATCGGTCCCAACGGCGCCGGAAAGAGCTCGATGCTCAACGTGATCAACGGTGTCTACCGGCCGCAGCAGGGAACGATCACCTATCGCGGCGAAGCCCGCCGAAACGTTGTGCCGCACGAGGCAGCGGCACAGGGGATTGCACGCACCTTCCAGAACATCGCGCTGTTCAAGGGCATGACCGTTCTCGACAACATCATGACCGGCCGCAACCTCGGGATGAAGGCATCGCTCCTCGAGCAGGCGATCCACTTCGGCCGCGCCCGGCGCGAAGAGCTCGAGAATCGCCTCCGCGTGGAGCAGGTCATCGACTTCCTCGAGATCCAGCATATCCGCAAGACACCGGTCGGACACCTGCCGTACGGCCTGCAGAAAAGGGTCGAGCTGGCGCGCGCGCTGGCCGCCGAGCCGGTGCTGCTGCTGCTCGACGAGCCGATGGCGGGCATGAACGTGGAGGAGAAGCAGGACATGTGCCGCTTCATCCTCGACGTCAACGAGCAGTACGGCACGACGATCGTGCTGATCGAGCACGACATGGGCGTGGTGATGGACATTTCCGACCGCGTCGTCGTGCTGGACTACGGCAGGAAGATCGGCGACGGCACGCCGGACGAGATTCGCGGCAATCGGGCGGTGATCGACGCGTATCTCGGCGTGGCGCACTAGCCTTGCGGCATCGGCACCCTACCACCCCAAGCCGGAGGCGCTTTCAATGTCCACGACCACGGCGGCGGCGCCCGAGCTGTCGCTCAACAACATCGAAGTCGTCTACGACCACGTCATCCTGGTCCTGAAAGGCGTATCTCTCGAAGTGCCGGCGGGTGGCGTCGTGGCGCTGCTCGGCGCGAACGGGGCAGGCAAGAGCACCACGCTGAAGTCGATCTCGAACCTGCTGGCCGCGGAGCGCGGTGAAGTCACGAAGGGTTCGATCGAATACAAGGGCGTGCGGACCGACCGGCTGGACACGAATGACCTGATCCGGATGGGCGTGTGTCAGGTGATGGAGGGCCGCCACTGCTTCCCTCACCTGACCGTCGAGGAGAACCTGCTGACCGGCGCGTTCGCTCGCCGCCTCTCGCGCAGGGACCTCGACGTCGAGCTGGAGAAGGTCTACCACTACTTCCCCAGGCTCAAGCAGCGGCGCGCCAGCCAGGCGGGATATACCTCCGGGGGCGAACAGCAGATGACGGCCGTGGGGCGTGCGCTGATGGCCAGGCCGTCGCTCGTGCTGTTGGACGAGCCGTCGATGGGGCTCGCGCCGCAGATCGTGGACGAGATTTTCGGCATCGTCCGCGATCTCAACGCCAGGGAGCGCGTCTCGTTCCTGATCGCCGAGCAGAACACCGCGGTCGCGCTGCGCGTCGCCGACTATGGATACATTCTCGAGAACGGCCGCGTCGTGATGGACGGTCGGGCGGACGAACTGGCCAGCAACGAGGACGTCAAGGAGTTCTACCTCGGCCTGTCGACGACCGGCCGGAAATCGTTCCGGGACGTCAAGAACTACCGCCGGCGAAAGCGCTGGCTGGCGTGAAGCGGCTTCGATCATGCCCGAGTACTACGACGAGCTGGAAACGCGCGACCCGGAGCTGCGGGAGCGCGAGCAACTGGGCCGCCTGCCGCTGCAGATCGCGCACGCGAAGGCGCATGCGCCTGCGTTCGCGCGAATCCTTTGCGGGATCGATCCCGCCGAGATCACCAGCCGGGCCGCGCTGGCCCGGCTCCCGGTCACGCGCAAATCCGAGCTGATCCCGTTGCAGAAGGCAGCGCCCCCCTTCGGAGGGTTTGCCGCTTCGCACTGGGGCGATGCGATGCGCGTATTCGCGTCCCCGGGGCCGATCTTCGAACCGGAGGGTCGAAGGGTCGACTACTGGCGGTTCGCGCGCAGCCTGTTCGCCGCCGGATTCCGTGCACGGGATCTCGTCCACAACTGCTTTTCGTACCATTTCACGCCGGCAGGCTCGATGATCGAGAACGGCGCGACCGCGCTGGGATGCACCGTGTTTCCCGGGGGCGTCGGGCAGACCGAACAGCAGGTGCAGGTGATGGCGGCGCTCGAGCCCGATGGCTACGCCGGAACGCCGTCGTTCCTCAAGATCATTCTCGATCGCGCCGAATCGATGGGCGTCAGGCTGCGCAAACTGCGCAAGGCGCTGTTCGCCGGGGAGGCCTTCCCGGCCGCGCTTCGCGACGAATTCCTGGCGCGCGGCATCGACGGCTACCAGGGCTACGGAACCGCGGACATCGGCACGATCGCCTACGAGACGGCGGCACGCGACGGCCTGCTGGTCGACGAGGGCGTCCTCGTGGAGATCGTGCGTCCCGGCACCGGAGATCCCGCGGCGCCGGGCGAAGTGGGCGAAGTCGTGGTCACCACGCTGTACAACACCGACTATCCGCTGATCCGCTTCGGTACCGGCGATCTTTCGGCATTCCTGCCGGGGGCGAGCCCCTGCGGCCGCACCAACCAGCGCATTCGGGGATGGATGGGGCGCGCCGACCAGACCGCCAAGGTGCGGGGGCTTTTCGTGCATCCTTCGCAGGTCGCTGCCATCGTGCGCCGGCATCCGGGCATCGGGAAGGCGCGTCTGGTCATCGACAACGAGACCGGGGCGGACCGGATGACGCTTCACGTCGAAGTCGCGGAACGCGGGTCGCTGGCGTCCGAAGCGATCGTGACGTCGATCCGGGAGATCACCAAGCTGCGTGGCGCGGTCGTGTTCCGGGTGCCCGGCGAGCTTCCGGACGACGGCAAGGCAATCGAAGACACGCGCGCCTACGGTCGCGAGTAGCGTTCGTCGGCGATCGCACGGTGCCATCACGCGGCGCCGTGGGTGCCGCCGCCCCGCGCCGCGGCGCGGCGGCGTCAGCGCGAATGCGCGCGCTGCGCGCGCAGCTTGGTGGCGATGAAGTCGTGGTGCGGCACGTGCAGCAGATCGGCGATGCGGCGGATCAGGTGCAGCTCGTGATCGTCGAGCCGACCGTCGGCATAGGCCACTTCCCACATCAGCTCGACCATGCGCACCTTGCGCTCCTGCTGGAAGTGGCGATTGATCAGCGACGTGAACTGGAAGTAGTCGGTGGCCTGCCGCATCTCCTGGGCTGCGAGGTCGAGCAGCGTGGCGGCCTCGTCGGGCGACAGGCCGAGCTTCTCGTTGATGGCACGCAGCGCGATCGCACGCTCGGCGTCGCCGCTGTGGCCGTCGATGCGCGCCACCTCGGCGAGCAGCGCCGCGGTGGCCAGCTCGATCGTATGCTTCGACGCGCCGCCGGGCGGCGCCTCGATGCGGCGTTCGAAGAACTCGCGGATCGTGTTCAGCATATGGAGTGATTTTCCCACGCAGCGCGGCCGGCCTCGCGCATCGTCGCGCAGGTGCGCGGATGTTGCTATGCAGATTGACAGCCCGAGAGGTAGCGATATAGTTTCAAAAAAACGTAATTAAATTCCGTTTATCGGAATATCCGGGCGCCAACGCTCCAGAGGAAATCCTCGTGCGCAATCAGCGGCTGAACTCACTTCACGCCCGTGACGTGGCCTATCACGTCCATCCGTCGACGGATCTCGCACAGCTGGCAGAGAAAGGACCGCACGTCTTCCATCGCGGCGAAGGCATCCACGTCTTCGACGACGAGGGCAAGCGCTATATCGAGGGCATGTCGGGGTTGTGGTGCGCGTCGCTGGGATTCAGCGAAAGGCGGCTCGTCGAGGCGGCAAGGATCCAGCTCGAGACGCTGCCCTTCTATCACAACTTCGCTTGCAAGGCGGTCGAGCCGGCGATCGAACTGGCCGAGCGGCTGATCGAGAGTTCGCCGCTGCCGATGTCGAAGGTCTTCTTCACCAACTCGGGGTCCGAAGCCAACGACACGCAGGTAAAGCTGGTCTGGTACTACAACAACATCCTTGGCCGGCCGGAGAAGAAGAAGATCATCTCGCGGCGCGGCGCGTACCATGGAATCACTGTGGCCTCCGGGAGCTTGACGGGGCTGCAGGCGAACCATCGGGACTTCGACCTGCCGATCGCGCGCTTCCTGCACACGGACTGCCCGCATTTCTATCACTACGGCCAGGAGAGCGAGACCGAAGAGCAGTTCGCGGCGCGTCTGGCCGGCAACCTCGAGAAGCTGATCCTCGCGGAAGGGCCGGATACCGTCGCAGCGTTCATTGCGGAGCCGTTCCTCGGCGCGGGGGGTGTGATTCCGCCGCCGCAGGGCTATTTCGAGAAGATCCAGCCCATTCTCCGGCGCTACGACATCCTGTTCATCGTGGACGAGGTGATCAGCGGCTTCTACCGCACCGGCAACATGTTCGGCACCGAGACCTTCGCGCTCCAGCCGGATCTGATCACCCTGGCGAAGGCCATGTCGGCAGCCTACCAGCCGATTGGCGCGGTCATGATGAGCGAGCGCATCTACGCGGCGCTGGCCGAGGGCAGTCGCAAGCACGGAATCTTCGCCACGGGATTCACCTATTCGGGGCACCCGGTTCCCGCGGCGGTCGCCCTCGCGACGCTGAAGATCTACGACAGCGACCGGATCGGCGAACACGTGCAGGCGGTGGCGCCGCGTTTTCAGCGGCGCCTGCATGCGCTGGCCGGACATCCGCTGGTTGGCGAGGCGCGCGGCACGGGCCTGATCGGCGCCGTGGAGCTCGTCAGGGACAAGCGGACCAGGCAGAACTTCGATCCGACCCTGAAGCTCGGCGCCTGGGCCGCCAACAAGGCGCTCGAGCACGGATTGATCGTGCGCGCGCTGGCGAACGACACCATTGCCCTGTGTCCGCCGTTGATCATCGACCAGGCCCAGATCGACGAGATGTTCGACCGACTGGCACGTGCGCTCGATGACACGCAGCGCCATCTCGACGCGCTGTGAGCCGACCACTCTCCTCTCCTGCTGGCTGCTAGTGCCATGCCGAACCGTTGGCAGGTGGGGATCGACATCGGCGGTACTTTCACCGACATCGTCGCCCACAGGCCGGCCGATGGATCCGTGCGCACCGCCAAGGTCGCGACCACGACCGGCGACAGGGTGGAGGGCTTGATGGCGGCGCTCGGGGCGGTAGGCCTGCAGTGGCAGGACGTCGCCGACCTGATCCACGGCACGACCATGGTGACCAACGCCATCGTCGAGGACGATCTGGCCGAGGTGGCGCTCATCGCGACGCAGGGCTTTTCCGATACCCTGGCGATCGGCCGCCAGAATCGACGCCATCTGTATCGCCTGGATCTGCCGCCCAAGCCGAAGCTCCAGGTCCCTGCGGAACGCCGTTTCCCGATTGCCGAGCGACTCGATCCGCATGGCCGGGTGCTCGAGGAACTGTCGCCGGACTCGATTGCCGAGGTGGTGGAGAAGGCAGCGGCCAGCGGGGCGAAGGCCGTGGCGGTATCGCTGCTGCACGCCTACGCCAATCCGTCGCACGAGGAGGAACTCGGCGAGCGCCTGCGCGAGCGGTTCGCCTTCGTCGCGCTGTCCAATCGCGTCAACCCCGAGGCGCGTGAGTACGAAAGGACCGCCACGACGGTTCTGAGCGCCAGCGTGATGCCGCTGGTCGCGGGATACCTCGACCGCCTCGAGCGGATGCGGCCGGCCAGCTCGCGCCTGCATCTGTTCCATTCCGCTGGCGGGATGGCATCGCCCGAGGCGCTGCGCGAATTTCCACTGGGTCTTGCATTGTCGGGGCCGGCGGCCGGCGTGGCGGCGGCGAGTCGCGTCGCGCAGGCACTCGACATCGGTCGAGCGATCAGCTTCGACATGGGCGGGACCACCACCGATGTCTGCCTGATCATCGACGGGCAGGCCCAGATCACGAGCGAGCGCTCGCTCGCCGAGCGTCCGCTGCGCCAGCCCATGGTGGCGGTGGAGTCGATCGGCGCGGGTGGCGGTTCGATCGCCCGGTTCGACCACGGTGCGTTGTGCGTGGGTCCGGAAAGTGCCGGCGCCGAACCGGGGCCGGCCTGCTATCGGCGCGGCGGCAGCTTGCCTACGGTGACCGACGCGAACCTGGTACTCGGCTACATGGACGCGGCGCGCACCATCGGCGGCAGCCTCACGCTCGACGTTGGCGCCGCACGCCGGGCGCTGGCGCCGCTGGCCGCGAGCATGGACATGGGCATCGAGGCGGCAGCGCTCGGCATCGTCAAGGTCGTGAATTCGGCCATGGTCAGGGCGTTGCGGCGCATCACCGTGGAGCGCGGCATCGACGGCCGGCAGTGCGCGTTGCTCGCATTCGGTGGGGCTGGCCCGATGCACGCGGTCGAGGTGGCGCGCGCTTTCGGCATCGGCAGGATCGTGGTACCGAATTGCTCCAGCGCGTTCTCCGCGCTCGGTTGCGCGAGCGCCCGAATGAGCTATTCGCAGCAGCGCACCGTGCGCATGGCGGTGCAGGACTGGGACGCACAGCGCCTGAATGCGGTGCGCGAATCCCTGCAGTCCCGGCTTTGCGCGCCTCTGCAGGCGGCGGGATACCGGCCGGCGGACGTCTTGGTCGAGGAGGTCGCGGCGATCCGCTACCGGGGACAGAGCTACGCGATCGAGATCGCGAATCCCTCCCTCGACGAGCCCGGACAGCTTGGGCGGGCGTTCTTCGACAAGCACGAACGGCTCTACGGTTTCGCCACCGACGAGCCCTGGGAACTGGTGGCGATCCGGCAGCGGGCGTCGATTGCCCGTGCGTCCGATGCGCCGCGCCAGGCGGCTGCAGGCAGCGCCGGGGCGACCCCGAAGAAGACCAGTTCCTGCGTCTTCGACGCCGCGGGCGCGGTGCCGACGCCGCGCCATGCGCGCTCCGGACTGGGTGCAGGACAACGCCTTTGCGGGCCTGCGATCGTCGAGGATGAGTGGTCGACGGTGATCGTGCCGCCCGGCGCGTCGCTGACCGTCGACGGATTCGGCCACCTGCACATCGAAGCGGGAGCGAGATCGTGAGCGTTGCGGTCGATCCGGTCACCCTCGAAGTCATCCGCAACGCGCTGAACGCGACCGCGGAGGAGATGTCGCTGGTCGTGATGCGTTCGGCGCGCTCGCCCCTGCTGCGCGAGGCTGGCGACCTGTCATCCGCGCTCACCGATGCCGAGGGCCGCCTGATCGCGCAGGGGCGCGACATTCCGATGCACGTGGGCGTGATGAGCTTCACGGTCGCGAAGTTCCTCGAGCGCGTGCCCAAGGCGCGGCTTGCGCCGGGCGACGTCTGGTTTCTCAACCTGCCCGAAGTCGGCGGCAATCACCTGCCCGACGTGAAGGCGATTCGCCCGGTGTTCGTCGACGGCATCGTCCGCGCCTTCGCGGTCAGCCTCGCGCACTGGGCGGACACGGGCGGCGCGGTCCCCGGCAGCTATGTGGCCAACGCGGTCGACGCCTGGCAGGAGGGGTTGCGCATGCCGCCGTTTCGCCTCTTCAGCGCCGGTGGACCGGACCGCGAGAAGCTCGACATGGTGCTCGCGAACGTGCGCGGAGCCCCGGAGCGCGAAGGCGACATCCTCGCCCAGATGGCGGCGACGCGCGCCGCCGAGGAGCGTCTTCACCAGTTGTTCGCCGAGCACGGCACGCACACGGTGATCGACGCGATCGAGGCGATCCACGACCGCGCCGAAGCGCAGATGCGCGCGGCGTTGCGGGCCATTCCGGACGGCACCTACGCGGGCGAGGACTGGCTGGACGACGACGGTGCCGGCAGCGGCCCGATCGCGATTCGCGTGCGCGTGACGATCAACGGGGACGAGGCCACCTTCGACTTCTCGGAGACCGCGGATGCGGCGCGTGGTCCCGTGAATACCACGCCCTTCATAGCCGCTGCCTCCGTGTTCTATGTAGTCAAGACGCTTTTCGGGTCCGACATCCAGCCCAGCGGAGGCTGTTACCGGCCTCTCAGGATCGTCACGCGCCCCGGCTCCCTGCTCGAGCCGGGCATCGACAAGCCGGTGGTCGGCGGCAATCACGAAACCTCGCAGCGGATCGCCGATGCGGTGTTCAAGGCGCTCGAGCCCACCGGACCCGAGCGTTTGAGCGCCGGCGGTCCGACGACCTCCGGTCTGATGCTGTTCGGTGGGCGGCGCGCCGACGGCGTCTGGACGACCTTGTACGAAACCCACGGCGGCGGAGAAGGTGCGCGCCACGACCGCGATGGCGAACCAGTCATCCGCGTGCACATGTCGAACGTGATGAACACGCCCGCGGAAGTCATCGAGGCCGAGTATCCGATTCGCGTGGAGTGCCAGCGCTTGCGCGGAGGTTCCGGAGGCGCCGGCAGGCATCGGGGCGGCGACGGCCTGCACCGCGAGTATCGCGTGCTGTGCGACGACATGTCCGTGACCTCCATGTTCGAGCGGCGGGTGATTCCGCCCTACGGCCTGCAATCCGGCGAGCCCGGCGCCGCGTTCAGGGTCACGGTCGTGGAGAAATCCGGGCATGCGTTCGAGCTTCCGGGCAAGGCCAACGTCCGGCTTGGCGACGGCGACCTGGTGGTCGTCGAAAGTTGCGGCGGCGGCGGCTATGGGGCGCGCGAAGACGGAAGCTAGGCCGGCAGGTTCAACATCAAGGGGAGTTGTCCGATGAAGCTCGAGAACAAGAAAGCCATCGTCACCGGTGCCGCGAAGGGCATGGGTGCAGAAATCTCCACCACGCTGGCGCGCGAGGGCGCCGACCTGGTCATGACAGCGCGCGACGTGGCGGCGTTGGAGAAAGTCGCGCAGAAGGTCAGGGCGCTCGGGCGCCAGGCGCACGTTGTCGCCTGTGACGTCACCGACGAGGCGCAGGTGAAGGCGATGGTCGCCTCGTCCCTGCAGGCGTTCGGCGGGCGCATCGACATTCTCGTCAACGTCGCCGGCGTGACCGGACCCATCGAGACACCGGTTCAGGACATCCGGCTGGAGGAATTCGACTACGTGATCACCGCCAACGAAATCGGCACCTTCCTGCCGATCAAGCACGTGGTACCGACGATGATTGCGCAAAGGAGCGGCAAGATCGTCAATATCGGCGGCACGTCGGGGCTCAGGGGCTACCCGATGCGCACCGCCTACAGCGCCTCGAAGTGGGCGGTGCGCGGCATCACGCGGACGGTGGCGATCGAACTCGGGAAATACAACATCAATGTCAATGCCGTGTGCCCCGGCATCGTCGAGACTCCGCGCATGATGAAGCTCTGCGAAGGCAAGGCCACGGTGCGTGGCTGGACGGTCCAGCAGGTCTACGACGAGTACGTCGAGGACATGGCGCTCAAGCGTGTCACGACCGGCCGGGATGTCGCCAATGCGGTCCTGTTCATGGCCAGCGAGGACAGCCGGCAGATCACCGGACAGCATCTCGCCGTCGATGGTGGCTGGGACGTATAGACAGACAGGCAGATCGAACGCGAGCGAGGACGTTCCATGGATGCGTTGGCGCAAATTCCGGGGATGCAGCTGCCCCGGGGAATGTACATCGGCGGGCAGTATGTCGAGGCCGCGGGCGGGCGGCGGATGGAAACGATCGATCCCGCAACCGGCAGGGCGTTTGCCGATTTCCCGGCCGCGGGCACAGACGACGTCGATCGCGCCGTGGTCGACTCGAGGGAGGCTCTCGACGGAACCTGGCGGCGGACGTCTCCGGTGGAGCGCGCGAGGGTCCTCGCGCGGGCCGCGGCGCTGCTGCGCCGCGATGCGGAGCCGCTGTCGATCATGGAAACGCTGGACAGCGGCAAGCCCCTCGCCGAATCCAGGCGCGACGTCGAAACGTCCGCGGCCTACTTCGAGTACTACGCGGGCATCGCCGACAAACTCCAGGGCGACACCATTCCGCTCGGCCCGGACTACATCTCGCTGACCTTGCACGAGCCCGTCGGTGTCACCGCGCACATCATCCCCTGGAACTTTCCGCTGATGACGACGGCACGGGGCGTCGCCCCTGCCCTGGCAGCCGGCAACACCGCGGTGGTCAAGCCGGCGGCGCAGACGCCGCTGACCGCGATGGCGCTGGGCGCCTTGATGCAGGAGGCCGGTTTGCCCGACGGTGTCTATAACGTGGTGACCGGGCGCGGCAGCGAGATCGGCGATGCGCTGACGAGCCACCCTGGTGTTGATCACGTCACGTTCACCGGTTCCGTGCCCACGGGCATCGGCGTGATGAAAGCGGCTGCCGAGCGCGTCACGTCCGTGACGCTGGAGCTCGGCGGCAAGTCGCCGGTCGTCGTGCTGGCCGACGCGGACCTCGATGCCGCGGTCGAGGGAACGCTCAAGGCGATCTACTCGAACGCCGGACAGGTCTGCTCTGCCGGCTCCCGCTTGGTCATCGAACGCGCGGTGCACGCGGCGATGATGGAGAAGCTGGTCGCGCGCGCCGGGTCGCTGAGCATCGGCCGCGGCCTGGATGACCCGCAGCTGGGTCCGCTGATATCGGGCGACCACCGCGCTGCGGTGGCGCGTTACGTCGACGGCGCGAAAGCGCGCGGCATTGCGGTGGCCACCGGCGGCAAGCAGGTCAGCGTCAAGGGATGCGAGGGGGGATACTTCTACGCGCCGACGATCCTGGACGAGGTGCCAGGCGACGACGTGGTGATCCAGGAGGAGATCTTCGGCCCGGTGCTCTGCGTGCAGCTGGTCGACTCTCCCGAAGAGGCCGTTGCGGTCGCCAACGGTACGCCGTTCGGCCTGGTTGCAGGCATCTACACGAAGGACATTGCCCGCGCCTTGCGTTTCGCCCGCGACGTCGATGCCGGACAGGTCTTCATCAACCAGTATTTCGCCGGCGGGGTGGCCACACCCTTCGGTGGCACCAAGCTCAGCGGATTCGGGCGCGAGAAGGGACTTGCCGCGCTGGCGTCCTACTACCAGGTCAAGTGCGTGACGGCGCGCATCTAGCGTCGGCTGGAGGAATGCAGATGAACGTGGACTTCGAGCTTCAGGCGCCGGACGATCTCGCAGGCGCGCTCGACATGCTCGCACAGGGAGGCGCCGGGGTCGCCTTGCTTGCCGGTGGCACCAACCTGATCGTGGACATGCGTGCCGGACGCCATCGACCCGAGGGCGTGATCGCACTCGAGCGCGTGCAGGAGCTGCGCGGCATCGACTGCAATGGCGCGCGGATCTCCGTCGGCGGACGGACGACCGTTACCGATCTGCTCCACTCGCCCGGGATCGCTGCCGCGGCTCCGTCGCTCGTCGATGCCGCAAGGTGCTTTGCCGGCCAGATGGTCCGCAACGCCGCCACGGTCGCCGGCAACATCGCGTGCGGCTCGCCCGCCGCTGACCTGGTGCCGCCGCTGATGTCGCTCGACGCAACCGTCACGCTTGCCAGCAAGGCAGGCGAGCGCAGCGTGCCGCTCGACCAGTACTTTCTCGGCTACAAGCAGGACGCGCGGCGTCGCGACGAGCTGATCAGCCGCATCTCGTGGCCGCGGCTGCCCGCGCGTTTCCACAATGTCTTCTATAAGCTCGCGCGCCGCCGCGGCGACGCGATCACCGTCACCGGCGTCGCCGTGACGCTTTGCGTGGCGAACGGCGTCTGCGACAAAGCGCGGATTGCGCTCGGTGCGGTGGCGCCCACGGTGGTGCGAGCGAAGAAGGCCGAGGCGCTGCTCACCGGCATGAGGCTGACACCCGCGGTCATCGACGCCGCGGCACGTCAGGCAGTCGAGGAATGCAGTCCCATCGACGACATCCGTGCCAGCGCGGAATACCGCAGGCACGCGGTGGAAGTCCTGACGCGTCGCCTGGTTTCGCAGGCATGGGAACGGCTCACGCATACGCAAGGATGAGGAAATGTCCACGCACCGGCCGGTAGTACTGACGATCAACGGACGCACCGAGACAGCGAGCTTTCCGGCGCATCGCACGCTGCTCGAGGCGCTGCGCGAACTCGGGCACGTCGAAGTGAAGTGCGGTTGCGAAAAAGGCGATTGCGGCGCCTGCGCGGTGCTGCTCGACGGCGTCGCGGTCGACAGCTGTCTGACGCTGGCCTGGATGGCCGAAGGCCGACAGATCACGACCGTGTCCGGGCTCGGCAGCGCCGATGCTCCGCATCCGCTGCAGCAGGCATTCGCGGACTCGGGCGCGGCGCAGTGCGGCTACTGCACGCCAGGAGTGATCATTGCCGCGAAATCGATGATCGACCGGAACCCGGATCCGTCCGAGGAGGACATCCGGGTCGCGCTGAGCGGCAACCTGTGCCGCTGTACGGGCTACGTCAAGATCGTCGAGGCCGTGCACGATGCGGCTGC
Source organism: Burkholderiaceae bacterium (assembly GCA_023383035.1). Classification (GTDB taxonomy): domain Bacteria; phylum Pseudomonadota; class Gammaproteobacteria; order Burkholderiales; family Burkholderiaceae_E; genus Zeimonas. The sequence goes on from JAHDYE010000031.1 coordinate 15,129, forward strand.
CGTCATGCGCACGCCGGGGGACAGGAAATGACGCGCGCACAGATGCCGGACCCGTCCGGTCCCAACGTCCGGTTCAAACAGCTGGGCCAGCCGCTGCGGCGTACGGACGCGCCGGGCAAGGTATCGGGCAAGACGATGTACGCGGGCGACTTCGCGATGCCCGGAATGCTGCATGCGAAGGTGGTCAGAGCCAACCTCGCGAGCGCCCGCCTGCGTCGGCTCGACGTGTCGAAGGCGCGTGCCCTCGAAGGGGTCGCTTGCGTCCTGACCGCGGCCGACATGCCCGACCGGCTCGCGGCGACGGACATCCCGGGCCAGACCGGCCAGAAGCGATTGAAGACCGACAGCCAGATCCTGGTGAGGGAACGCGTGCGCTACTTCGGCGAGCCGATCGCGCTGATCGCCGCCATCAGCCGCGACATCGCGGAACGCGCCGCCGCACTCGTTGAATTCGACCTCGAACCATTGCCGGGTGTCTACGATCCGGAAGAAGCGCTCAAGCCGGGTGCGCCGCTCGTGCAGGGCACCGACAACTGCGTCGCGGAGCACAAGATCCGCAAAGGCAACGTCGAAGAAGGGTTCGCCCGGGCCGACTTCATCGTCGAGAACACCTTCAGGACACCCTTCCAGGAGCACGCTTTTCTCGAGCCTGAGGTCGGGCTTGCCTGGGTCGACGAGAACGAAGTGGTCAACATCAGGGTGTCGACGCAGGTCATCGAACATTTCAGGTCGATCGCGGAGGCGATCGGCGTGCCGCACAACAAGGTGCGCATCCTGGGGGCGTTGGTCGGCGGCGGCTTCGGCGGCAAGGAAGACCTGACCGTCGAGGTCTATCTCGCGCTCCTCGCCCGGCACACCGGCCGTCCGGTGCGGCTCGAATATTCGCGCGAGGACTCCTTCGTCGGCCACGGCAAGCGACACCCGTTTAAGCTGACCTATCGAACCGGTGTCACCAAGGACGGCAAGATCACTGCCCTCGACGTGCGGGCGATCGCCGACGCCGGTGCGTACGTCTATCTCAGCCCCTATGTGCTGCTCTACTGTGCGGTTGCCGCGCCCGGACCGTACCGCGTGGACAACCTGAACGTGCACATGCGCGCGGCGGCGACCAACAACATGTTCACCAGCGCGTTCCGCGGTTTCGGCGGGATGCAGGCCTGCGCCGCCTACGAGCAGCAGATGGACGAAATCGCGAAGCGGATCGGCATGGATCGCCTGGAGTTGCGGCGCCGCAATCTGCTCGAGACCGGCGAGCCGATCTCGACGGGTTTCGTTCCGCCGAGCGCGATCTGGACCGACCGGTGCCTCGAGCAGGCGTGGGCCGCGCTCGGCGAACCGACGCCGTCGCACGGATCGCTTCGGACCGGTCGCGGCGTTGCCGTCTATCAGCAGAGCTACGGCCGACTGACTTTTCTGCACGACAGCTCCGAGGCCTGGGTGGGCGTCGAAGTCGACGGTACCGTGGTGGTCCGCTCCGGAGTGACCGACATCGGCGCCGGACAGGCCTCGGCACTCGGGCAGATCGTCGCCGAAGTGCTGGGCGTCAGCTTGGACAACGTGGTCATCTACAACAGCGACTCGGCGGTCACGCCGCTGGCCGGAACGACGACAGCGACACGCGGGCTCTACATGACCGGCAATGCCGCGAAGAGGGCGGCGGAGGCCGTTCGGGCGCGCCTGGTGGCGCGTGCCGCGCAGGCGTTCGGCGCCGGGGTCGCAGAGGTCGAGCTTGCGTTCGACAAGGCCTTCCGGGTCGATGCCCCGGAGCGCTCGATGTCGTTCGTGGATCTGGTGAAGCTGTGCGCATCCGAAGGCATCCATCGATCGGAACTGGCGATGTTCCGGGCGCCGTTCACCGATTTCCTCGATCCTGAAACCGGCCAGGGCCAGGCTCATCCGGACTACACGTTCGGCGCGCACGCCGTCGAGGTTTCCGTGGACATCGAGACGGGAGAAGTCAGGGTGCTGAAGAGCGTCGGCGCCCACGACGTTGGGCAATGCGTCAACCGTGCGGCGGTCGAGGGCCAGATCGAAGGCGGCGCGCAGAACGGCCAGGGCTATGCGCTCAGCGAGGAGATGCTGTACCGGGAAGGTCGCCTCGTCACGCCCTCGTTCAGCGAGTACCTGACGCCGACCTCGATGGACATGCCCAAGGTGCAATGCATCCTCCTGGAGTCCCGTAGCGGCATCGGGCCGTTCGGCGCGAAAGGCATTGGCGAGCCGGCGCTGACCGCGGTTGCGCCGGCCATCGCGAACGCGGTGGCGGACGCGATCGGCGTACGGGTGTTCGAGATGCCGATTACGCCGGAAAGAGTGGTCAGGGCCCTGCAAGGCAGGTAGGGACGGCGACGGCGCAGGGTTCGGCCATGTGGAGCAGCCTTAGATGATCGAAAACCTTCTCACCGGTTTTGCGCTCTCCCTGTCGGCATCGAATCTCCTCTACTGCTTCATGGGGGTCACCATCGGAACCGTGGTCGGACTGCTCCCCGGCCTCGGGCCGGTGTCTTCCATCGCTCTTCTGTTGCCTCTCACCTACAAGATGGAGGTCCTGCCGGCCGTCATCATGCTTGCCGGCATCTACTACGGCGTTCAGTACGGCGGGACGATCACCTCTGTGCTGGTCAATATCCCGGGTGAGGCCTCCACTGTAGTCACCTGTCTCGACGGTCACCAGATGGCCAAGAAAGGCCGCGCGGGGGCCGCCCTCGGAATCGCGGCGTTCGGTTCCTTCATCGCCGGCACCTTCGGGATCCTCATGATCTCCTTGATGGCGCCTCTGCTGGCCAAAGTGGCCCTGGCGATGGGACCTCCCGAGTATGTCGCACTGATGCTTGCCGGTCTGTGCCTCGTCACCTTCCTTTCAGGGAAGTCGATGCTCAAGTCCCTGATGATGGCCGCCCTGGGCCTTCTCCTTTGCACGGTGGGAATCGACAGCGTGTCGGGCCAGACCCGGTTTACCTTCGGTGCCACCCCCCTGCTGGACGGCATCGATCTCGCCCTCATGGCCATGGGGATCTTCGGCCTCGGCGAAGTCCTGGCGATGCTCGAAGGGGGCGAAGGAAAAAAGGAGTCCCTTCGACTGAAGTCCAGGATAAGAGATCTCCTCCCCGACCGTAACGACTGGAAAGCCTCTTCGATGCCCATTGCCAGGGGATCGGTCCTCGGTTTCTTCCTGGGACTCATTCCCGGGGGCGGGGCCGTCCTGGCCTCTTTCATTTCCTATGCTGTCGAAAAGAGGTACTCGAAGAGGAAGGAGGAATTCGGCAGCGGCGTCATCGAAGGAGTGGCCGGACCGGAATCCGCCAACAACTCCGCAGCCATCGGGGCATTCGTCCCGCTCCTCTCCCTCGGGATTCCCGCCAATCCGGTGATGGCGCTTCTTTTTGCCGCTTTGATGATCCACGGCCTCGATCCCGGTCCCCTTCTCCTCCGGGACAATCCGGGTTTCTTCTGGGGCGTCCTGACGAGCATGTACATCGGAAATGTCCTGCTGCTCATCCTGAATGTCCCTCTCATCGGTCTTCTCGTAAAAATACTCAGGGTGCCTGACTACATCATGGCGCCGATCATCACCATCGTGTGCCTGACCGGCGCATACAGCCTCAACAACGATCCGTCCAGCATTCTCATCGTGAGCATCTTCGGACTGATCGGCTATCTCATGCGGAAGTACGAGTACGACCCTGCGCCCCTGGTCCTGGCCTTCGTGCTCGGCCCGGTCATGGAAAACAGCTTGCGCCAATCGCTCAAGATGTTTCAGGGAGATGTTTTCCAGATGATTTCGAGACCTGTCGTGATGGTGATACTGCTTTCGATATTGCTTCTCTTCGTATCGCCGGTGATTACGAAGCGGCTCACGAAGGCGTGGCACCGCAGGTATTCCTATTCAAACTAGAGGAGATCGTGAGATGAAAAGGGGACTGTTCTACGTCGTCTCGGGTTTGGTTGTCGCGGGTTTCTCTTCCGGTGGGATTCCCCTGGCCTCGGCCCAGCAGGACAAATATCCTTCGAAGGCCGTGGAAATTATCATTCCCTATGATCCGGGCGGCCCGACGGACAGGGTGACGCGCGTCATCGGGGAACAGCTTCCCGAGGCGCTGAAGGCGAGCATTGTCCAGATCAACAGGCCGGGAGGGGGCGGCATAGCGGGCGCCGTGTTCGCCAAGCAGCAGAAGCCCGATGGTTACACGCTGCTGGCGCACGCCTCGGGTTTTCAGATCACCCCTCTTCTCGACCGTAACTGCCCCTACAAGCTGGAGGAATTCAAGCCGCTGGCGAGATTTACCCAAGGGCCCCTGGTTCTTGCCGTGAAGAAAGACTCACCGTGGAAAAGTGTCGAGGATTTTCTCGCCGCAGCCAAGGCAACCCCGGGAAAAGTGACGGTCGGCATTCCGGGAGTGGGCACCATCCAGGACTTCGTCGTCCGCCTCATGGAACGTTCCTCGCATAGCGAATTGAACTCCATCGTCCTCAAAGGCGACGGCCCCAACGTCACGGCCCTGTTGGGGGGGCATATCCAGGCATCCGTTGCCGGGATTACCGCGCTGGCGCCCCATCTCAGGTCCGGGGAAGTGAGGGGGTTGGCCATTACCACTGCGGAAAGGTACGACGTCTTCAACGATATCCCTACCTTCAGGGAGAAGGGGCTGGATGAGGCGACCATCCGGGCATGGGTGGGGATCTTCGCGCCGGCGAATATCCCGGACGATGTCTTCAAGGTCCTCGATACGGCCCTCGAAAAGGCGGCAACCAGCCCGACGACGATCGAGACGCTGAAAAAGATGGGGACCGTTCCGGGGTATCTGAATGCGTCGGATTTCGACAAGTCCATCAAGAGTGAAGTGGCGAGATTCAAGACGGTCATCAAGCCGGAAGACGTCAAGTAACCGGTTTGCCGCTTGAATGGATGGATTTCGAAATCGGAGCAGTGAGGTGAGGGATGGAAACGATCAGGACGGATGTGCTCGTCATCGGCGGGGGAATCGCGGGTTGCTTCGCGGCGATTCGCGCCAGGGAAATGGGAAGCTCGGTCCTCATCCTGGAGAAGTCTTCCCTGCGAAGAGGCGGGGGCGTCGGTCCGGGGATGGATCACATCAACATGGGGATCTGGCCCAAGGGCTTGCTGAACCTGGAAACCGCCAGGCAGAAGGCCATCCTGAGCAAGAAGGACCTGCTCGATCCCAACGTGGTCTTCGCCATGGACAAGGGTGCCTATGCGCGACTGCTCGACCTGGAGAAGTTCGGCGTCCTGATCCGCGAGGACGACGGGAGCTACAGGGTCTGGGAGATCCCCGAGAGGCGCTACAGCTTCGTCTCGTACCGAGGCCGGCAGACGAAGGTGAAACTCGCTGCGGCCGTGGCGGCGACCGGCGCGAAGGTCCTGGAGAGAACCATGGCCGTCGACCTGCTGACGCAGGACGGGAAGGTCATCGGTGCCGTGGGGTTCGATGTGCGCGAAGGCACCCTGACCGCCTGCCTCGCCAAGGCGACGATCGTCTGCACCGGCGATTCCGGCAGGCAGTACCTGGAACCCGACGGCCTTTTCATGACCTACCAGCCCACGACCAATACGGGTGACGCACAGGCTGTGGGATACCGTGCGGGTGCCAAGTGCACCAACATGGAATACATCTACATGGACTACGTCAGCCTGAGGACGGGAGGCGGCGTTGCGGGGATCAAGCCGTTCGAGAAGATGGGTGCCCTGGTGAATCGCCACGGCGAGAAGGTTCTTCGCGACAAGCGGGACAGCTCACAGCGCGCCTTTCTAATGGCCAAGGAAATCGCCGAAGGCAGGGGGCCTCTGTACTGGGACTTCCGGGCGCTGTCCGAAGAAACCATCCAGGCGTACGAACGGGAGATGGATCACGAATACCCGGTCACCAAGCAGTGGCTGAACCAGAAGGGGCTGGACTTCAGAAAAGACCTGATTCCCATGCAGTTGGTCCCGGCAGCGATCAACGGGGCGCTGTTGACCGACGAGACCTTCCGGACCTCCTTGCCCGGGCTGTACGCTGCGGGTTCTTCCTGCGCGTATCTTCTCGGCCTGTCCCAGGCCATGGTCTCCGGACACATCGCCGGAGAGCAAGCCTCCGAGGACGCGAAGCGCTTTCCCGAGCTGGTTCCCGAGGCGGGCCAGCTCACGCAGGTTGAGAAACTGGTGAAGCGGTATACGAAGAAGACGGACGGAGTGAACCCCACCGATCTCGAGACGGCGATTCGAAGCATCCCGACGGACTACGTGGGCTACTTCAAGGATGGGGACTTGATGAAGAAGGGCCTGGAGCAGCTGGCCGAACTCAGGACACACTCCCTGCCCAAGCTCTTTGCGAAGAACCCCCACGAAACGATGCGATGCCTCGAAGTGCGCAACATCTTCGACATGGTGGAGATGCACATCAGGGCCTCACTGATGCGCACCGAGACGCGACTGGCCAAGAACGGCCTGTGGCCCCACTACCGGCTGGACTATCCGCAAATGGATCCTCAATGGGAGAAACTGGTCGTCGTCAGCAAAATCAACGAGCAGATGACGTTGACGACCGAACCGATTCCCGATCTCAAGGAGTGTGCCTGACATGCCGTTCAAGATCGATTTCCATAAATGCGACGGGTGCGGTGCCTGCTACCGGACGTGTCCGGCCGACGTGATCGGCTGGGACAAGGAAACCGCGATGCCGTTCATGGCCTACCCGCAGGAATGCTGGCATTGCGGCGTCTGTTGGATGGAGTGCAACGACACGGGGGCGATGGCCATCACCCCGACCCTTCCGCCGCAATGCCTGTCGGAGAGGAACCCCAGGTTCCTCAGCCTTCCGACCGGAGCCGAGCTCAGCAGGGACAACATCGGGATGATATGAGCCCGTTCGGCGATGCCGGAACTGGTGCCGACCGGGGCATTTCTCTCGCGGGTACCGAAAACCACGCAGGGGCAGGACATCCATGGAAAAAAGAGACATCGCAAGCAGCCTGTTCCTGTTGGCGCTGGGGATTCTCTTCGTCTCCGGTTCCTTCGCGCACTCCATCTGGAGCAGGTACGGCCCGGGACCCGGTTTCTTCCCCCTGCTCTTCGGTATCGTGCTTGCCCTGCTCAGTGTCATCCTGCTGGTAGACGGAACGAGGAGACTCCATAAGGAAAGGGACAAGACCGGGAGCGACGCACAGCGCTTCGTCAATTCCCACAAGATAGCGGCATACCTCTTTTGCTGCGGGTGCGTCTATCTGGCGATGAGGCCACTTGGCTTCCTCATAACCATCTTCCTGTTCCTGGTCGTGACCCTCCCCCTGGCCGGGCAGAAATCGTTCGGTGCCGGGTTGACGGTGGCGGCTGTCGCATCGGTTTCGATATTCCTTCTTTTTCTCGGGCTGAACGTGCCTCTGCCGTTCGGGCCTCTGCAACCGCTGGCAAGCCTCTGGGGTAGCTGATCGTCCCGGGAAAGCACTTGCTTGGTATATTTCCGACCCCACGTCTCGTGGATCTCGCTGACGGATCCGGTGCAGGCATCATGGTCATGAGTCACGGATGCAGGATGTGAACAAGCTTGTGCGTACACGCGGCGCGAGTCCGCTGAGCCGATATGTACAGATTCTCGAAGCGGTTGCCGCGGCGCGTTCCGGGCTGACGCTGACCGAGATCAGCCAGCAGCTCGATTTGCGCACACCCACCGTGCATCGGCTCGTTGGCAGCCTGAAATCGCTCGATTTGCTGACCAACAAGGATGGCTCGAGGAGCTACGCGATCGGCCACCGCATGCTGCTGCTGCTGCATGCGACGCTGTCGCCAGCCGATTACTCGCATCTGACGACTTCGATTCTTCGCGACCTGGTCGGCGAACTCGGCGAGACGGTTCATCTGGCGCGGTTGAACGGCACGATCGCCGAATCGGTGCTGATGGTTCAACCGGAGGGATCGAATCGGTCCTTCGTGCAGCCGGGGCGCGAGCTGCCGTTGTATGCGGCAGCCTCGGGCAAGGCGATTCTCGCTTTCCAGAGCCCGGACTTCATCAAGCGCTACCTCGCCCGGCCGCGGGCCTCTTTCACCGAGAACACCAAGCTCAGCGACAAGGAACTGCGCGCCGAACTCGCACTGATCCGCGCGAGCGGAATCGCGGTCTGCGACAACGAACTGGATGCGGGCGTGCTCAGTTACGGCCACCCGGTGCGGGTCAAGGGAGGTTACGTCATGTACTCGATTGGCGTGACCGGCCTGGCCGACCGCTTCCGTAGCACGCCGAGAGACTTCATCCACAAAAAACTGTCGCACGCCGCGGCCCTGCTCAGCGAGAAGTTCGGCGACGGCAAGCAGCCGGCCCTGCGGGAATGAACTCGCCAGTGCCAGCCCTCGCCGGGTCGAGGCGTTTCGCAGGGGTACGGCGGCGGCGATACGGGCATGGATATCCAGCGGATCCTCTAAACTCGCGGGCATGCCTGCCGATTCGCCCGCCGATTTCCTTGTTGCCGCCCCGTCCGCGCCGGCGCCGGCCAGCGGCCATGGCGACCAGCGCTGGCTGGACGAACTGAACGCCGAGCAGCGGGCGGCCGCCGGCTTCGGCTCGCGCGACGCGAACGGACGCTTCGACGCCGGCCCGCTGCTGGTCATCGCTGGCGCCGGCACCGGCAAGACGGCCACGCTCGCGCATCGGGTCGCCCATCTGGTGATGCAGGGCGTGGACCCGATGCGTATCCTGCTGCTCACGTTCAGCCGGCGTGCCGCCGAGGAGATGCGGCGCCGCGCCGGGAGACTGGTGGCGCAGGCAAGTGCCGAGGCGGCGCGCGCAGCGCCGACGGGCGCGCCCGGTCTTGCCGTTCCGGGTCGGCAGGCCGCTCCCGCAGTGCGCCTGCCTTGGGCCGGCACGTTCCACGCAATCGGCGCGCGGCTGCTGCGCGAGCATGCCGGGCGCATCGGCCTGGATCCCGCGTTCGGCATTCTCGATCGCGGCGATGCGGCCGACCTGATCGACATGGTGCGTCACGAGCTCGGCTTCTCGTCGATGCACCGGCGGTTCCCGCGCAAGGACACCTGCCTGGCGATCTATTCGCAGCGGGTCAACAGCGGCCGGCCTCTGGAGTGCGTGCTGCGCGACACGTTTCCGTGGTGCGTCGAATGGGGCGACGAGCTGACGCGGCTGTTTCGCGGCTACGTCGAGCGCAAGCAGGCCAACGGCGTGCTCGACTACGACGACCTGCTGCT
>JAHDYE010000032.1 GCA_023383035.1 Burkholderiaceae bacterium
GGCAAGGTCAAGCGCCGGCTGTTTCTCGGACATCTGGCGGGTCCGCCGCCCGCGCCGGGCGCTGCGGTCACGGGCGCGGGCAGCGAACCGGTCGGCATGGTCGTGCTGGCGGCTCCCGCACCGGACGGCGGCTCCGACCTGCTGATCGAGGCGCAGGCGGCCGCGCTGGTCGACGCCCCCGAGCCGCGCATCGACGGCCATGCGCTGCGCATCGGCACCCTGCCGCATGCGCGGCCCGACGGCCGGTGACGGTCCGGTGCGCAGGTCGCCGTCGCGGCTTGCGGCCGTACGCCTGAACCCATGACGCGCAACGAAGCGAACGCGATGAACTGTGTGGTGATGATCTGGTTCCGCGCCGACCGCGCGCGCGACGACGAGGTCGCCCGGGCGCTCGCCGCGCTGGGCGAGCGCATGGCTGCCGATCACCGGGTGGACGCGCGCGCCGGATGGCGCGACGAGGCCGGCGCGGACTATCGCACCTGGCTGGAAACCTACGAGCCGCTCGCCCCCGAGGCCTGCGACGCGTTCATCGGCGCGCTGCAGGCGCATGCCCGCACGCTCGGGCTGGAGGCGCTGGCGCCGCACGGCCGGCACGTCGAGGTGTTCCGCTGGTGCGCCTGACGCGCGAACCCCTGCCCGGCCGCCGCCGATGTGTCTGATCGGCTTCGCGCTCGACGCACACGACGACTTCGTGCTGCTGCTCGCGGCCAACCGTGACGAGTTCTACGCCCGCGACAGCGCGCCGGCCGCGTGGTGGGACGGCCCTGCACAGGCCTGGGGCGGGCGCGACCGCGTCGCCGGCGGAAGCTGGCTGGCGATCGATCGCCGCGGTCGGCTGGCCGCCGTGACCAACGTGCGCGAGCCCGGGGCGCCACCGGGGCGCTGCTCGCGCGGACAACTGGTGGCCGACTTCGTCGCCGGCAACGACACGCTCGAGCGCTATGCCGGGCGGGTCACGGCGCGCGCCGGCGATTTCGCCGGCTTCAACCTGCTGCTGTTCGATCCGGCCGCGTCGTGCCCGGTGCTGTACGTGTCGAACCGCCACCCGCAGCGCGTCCTCGACGTACCGTCGGGCGTGCATGGCCTGTCGAACCACCTGCTGGACAGCGACTGGCCCAAGGTGCGCCATCTCGCCGAGCGCATCACCGGCACCCTGCGCGATGCGCAGGCGCCGTTCGACGCGGCACTGCTGGATGCCCTGGCCGATCGCTCGCAACCGCCCGACGAGGCGCTGCCCGACACCGGCATCGGACTGGCGCGCGAACGCAGCCTCGCGCCCGCGATGATCGTGGCGCCCGAGTTCGGCTACGGCACCCGCGCATCGACCGTGGTGGCAGTGCGGCGCGACGGCCGCATCGAGGCGGTCGAGCGCAGCTGGGTGCCCGGCGACGGCGTCGCGCCGCGCATCGCCGGCGAGCGGCGTGCGCGCTTCAGCGCAGGGCGCCGAACACCCGTTCGATGACCTTCGAGCCGGCCTTCACCGGGTCGCGCCGTATCGCGCGCTCTTCCTCGCCGATCATCAGGAACAGCCCGTCGAGCGAGCGCGTGGTGACGTAGCGCTCGACCGAGGCGTCGCGTTCCTTCAGCAGGCCGACCTTGGCGGCCTGCCCGGCCAGCGCGTTGTAGCGCTGCGCCAGTCCCAGCCGCGACACCTGCCTGGTCACGACCGGCAGGAAACGCTCGGTGAGCGGTGCGCGCGTGCGCGATTCGAAGAAGCGCGTCACCGAATCGTCGCCGCCGGTGAGGATGCCCTTGGCGTCGTCCACCGTCATCGACTTCACCGCGGCCACCAGCAGCTGCCGGGCCTGCGGCACCGCCTGCTCGGCGGCGCGGTTCATCGAGGTGATCAGCTCGTCGAGCTCAGGCCCCCGACCCATGGAGCGCATCAGCGGCTCCACGCGCCGCATGCCGTCGGGCAGCGGAATGCGCACCTTCGGATTGTCGAGAAAGCCGCCCGCCCTGCCCAGCTTGCCGACCGCCTGCGCAGCACCCCGCTCGAGCGCCGCGCGCAGCGCCGCGCTCGCGTCGTTGCCCGAGATCGCATCGAGCGCGCCGGCCCACGCCCGTTCGCCGCGCACCGCGAACGATGCTGCGATGCAGGCCCACAGGCCGCTCGCCAGCAGGCTGCGCCGCATCTTCACGTGGCGGATGCCGACCTCGTCATAGGGCTCGCCGACCGGCTCGAAACCCTGGCCGCGATAGAAGGCCTCGACCTGCTGCTGGGCGCTCAGCTCCACGCCGGCATCGCCGCGCGCGGCAGCGATCGCCACCAGCGCCTCGAGCACCTGCCGGCCGATTCCGCGGCCGCGCTGGTCGGCACGCACCGCCATGCGTCCGATGTGTCCGTCGGGCAGCAGGCGGCCGGTGGCGACCGGCTCGCCGTCGAGCCAGGCCACGCAATGCACCGAGCGCGCGTCCCATTCGTCCCATTCGAGCTCGGCCGGAATGCCCTGTTCGCGCACGAAGACCGCGGTGCGCAGCGCGCCGGCCGCGGCGCCGAGCGTCGTCCAGTCGCCGGTGCGCAGCTCGATCGCCGGCGCGTGCAGAGTGGAGTTGTCGTTCATTTCATTGCCCGCCCGCATGCTCTTCGGAGGAAGCGCGCCCGAACGCGCCGCGCAGCGCCGCGCAGGCGTCGCCGTGCCCACGCCGTGCCGCCTCGACGAACCCCGCGTGCTGGAAGAACGAGTGGATCATGCCATCGTACTGCACGAACTCCACCGGCACACCGGCCTCACGCAACCGTGCGGCATAGGCGCGATTCTCGTCGATCAGCGGATCGTACTCGGCGCCGGCGATCCACGCCGGCGCCAGCCCGCGCAGGTCCGTGGCGGCCAGCGGCGCGAAGCGCCAGTCGTCGCGGTCGCGTTCGTTGCGCAGCGTCTGCGCGAAGAACCATTGCACCGTCTGCGCATCGAGCAGGTAGCCGCTGGCGAAACGCCGGTAGGAGTCGGTGTCCTGCCGGCTCGACAGGCCCGGGTAGATCAGCAGCTGCAGCACGAGCGGCCAGCCGCGATCGCGCGCGTGGATCGTGCACGCAGCCGCCAGCGTACCCCCGGCGCTGTCGCCGCCGACCGCGATCCGCGCCGGATCCACGCCCAGCGCCACCGCCTCGTCGCGCAGCCAGGCCAGACTCTCGAACGCGTCATCCTGGGCGCTCGGGAAGCGGTGTTCGGGAGCGAGTCGATAGTCCACCGAGTACACCAGGCAGTCGCCCCCCGCAGCCAGCATCCGGCAGACGTGGTCATGCGTGTCGACCGAGCCGATCGTGAAGCCGCCGCCGTGGAAGTACAGCAGCGCCGGACGCGGTTCGCCCAGGCTGAGCGGCCAGGGCGCGTACTGGCGCACCCGCAGCGTCCGCCCGGGCAACGCCAGTGCCAGATCATCGACCGCGTGCAGCGGCAGCGCGACGATGTCCAGCGTCGCCGACGAGCGGGCATAGAGCTCGCGCGCCTGCACCGCGCCGATTTCGGAAAAGGGCGGCGACTTCGCGCGTTGCGCCCAGTACAGGATCTTCTCGACCTGCGGATCAAGCGGCATCGTCGGGTCGCGGCGCGGCATCCGGCTTGAACGCGAACGGATCGCCCGGATTGCGCTGCGCAAGGATGTCCTGCAGCCGCAACTCGACCGAAGCGAGGATCTTCGGGTGGGTGATCACGTAGAAGCGATTCTCGCGGATCGCGTCGAAGGTCATGCGCGCGACCTCGGCCGCGCTGAGCTTGCCGGACGAGACCGCTTTCTCGGAGGCTTTCTGCGAGGCGATCATCGACGCAGTGGGCGCCGCGCCGTCCTGCAGGTCGGCCGGCCGGTTGCGCTGCGATTGCGCGATGCCGGTAGGCACGAACGCCGGGCACAGCAGGCTCACGCCGATACGCGCGCCGGTCACGCGCAGGTCCTGGTACAGCGTCTCGCTCAAGGTCACGACGCCGTGCTTGCTGACGCAGTACACGCCCAGCATCTGCGGCGACAGCAGGCCCGCGACCGATGCCGTGTTGACCACGTGGCATTCGTCGCCCTGCGCGAGCATGATCGGCACGAACACGCGCACGCCGTGGATCACGCCCCACAGGTTCGCGCCCAGCACCCACTCCCAGTCCTTGACCGTCTGCTCCCAGACCAGCCCGCCGGCGGCCACCCCGGCATTGTTGAACAGCAGATGCACCGCGCCGAAGCGCTCGAGGGTGCGCTGCGCCAGGCGCTCGATGTCGGCGCCCCGGCTCACGTCCACCGTCTCGGTCAGCAGCTGCGCGCCCTGCGCGCGCAACTCCGCGGCCGTCGCCGCCAGCGCATCGGCCTGGATGTCGGCCAGCGCGAGCTTCATGCCGAGCGCCGCACCGATGCGCGCGAACTCGCGCCCGAAGCCGCTGCCCGCCCCGGTGATGACGGCTACCTTGCCTGCGAAATCCTTCACGCGGATCGGTCCGGTTTCACTCTCGGTCCAGTTTCACCAGCTGCTTGCCGATGTTGCGTCCCTTCAGCAGCCCGATGAAGGCCTCGGGTGCGTTCTCCAGCCCCTGCGCGATCGTCTCGCGGTATTTCAGCTCGCCGGCGGCCACCAGCGCGCCGAGTTCGCGCAGCGCCTCGGGCCACGCGTTCATGTGCTCGGCCACGATGAATCCCTCGATGCGCAGCCGGTTCACCAGCACCGAGCGGAAATTGTGCACCGGCATCGCCTTGCCGTCGTAGCCGGCGATCAGCCCGCACACCGCGATGCGGCCGAACGCGTTCATCCGTCGCAGCACCGCGTCGAACACTTCGCCGCCGACGTTCTCGAAGCAGCCGTCGATGCCGTCCGGCGTGGCCGCGCGCAGGTCCTCGTACAGGCGCCCGGCCTTGTAGTCGATGCAGGCGTCGAATCCGTATTCGCCGGTGACGATGCGACACTTGCTCTCGCCGCCTGCGACGCCGACCACGCGGCAGCCCTTGCGCTTCGCGAGCTGCCCCACCACCGAGCCGACCGCGCCGCTGGCCGCCGACACCACCACGGTTTCGCCCGTCTTGGGTGCGACGATGCGGTTCAGTCCATACCACGCGGTCACGCCGGGCATGCCGGCGCAACCGAGATAGGCCGACAGCGGCACCTGCGTCGTGTCGACCTTGCGCAGCATGCTGCCGTCGGATTTCCCGTACAGCTGCCAGCCGAACATGCCGATCACCGGGTCGCCGACCGCGAACTTCGGGTTGCGGCTCTCGATCACCTCGCCTGCCGTGCCGCCGATCATCACCTCGCCGAGCGACTGCGCGGCGGCATACGATTTCGTCTCGTCCATCCGCCCGCGCATGTACGGATCGAGCGACAGGAAGCGGTTGCGCACCAGCACTTCGCCCGGGCCGACCTCGGGGATCTCCGCCTCGACCAGCCGGAAGTTTTCGGGCCCGACTTCGCCCTTCGGCCGGCTGGCCAGCACGATCAGCCGGTTCTTGCCGCTCATGGTGCGATCCTCCTGTGCCGGACGTACAGCGGGACGTCGACCGCGAAGCAGGTCATGGTGTCGGCGCGCCGGGAATGACCACGATCTCGCGGCTGATCCAGCGGGCCGAACCGGCGTGGTCGACGAAGTTGCGTTCGTCGTCAGCCAGAATCTTCTGGATTCGCAGCGCCTCCTGATCGGTGAATGCATGGCGGAAATCGGCGTCGTTCGTCCAGTACAGCTCCGCCACACCGTCGTAAGCCGGCTGAAGGACTCCCCGGCGCTCCACGCGCACGGAGAAGTCGTGCTCGAGCGGCGTCGTCTGCTGGTAACGCGCAATGCGCAACGTCTTCTGGTGCTGCAGAACGATCGGCCCGTGAACGTCGAGCCAGTGCGACAGGAATTGTTCGCGCGACAGCCCCTGCCTTCTTCGGATGCAGTAGATGATCTTCAACACGATCGTCCCCGAACGGTGCTGGGCCCGGTCAGCCGAGCAAGACGACCAGGAGTCAGAGTTGGTTGCACGGAAGGATACCACCGTGCAAACCATCGGATGCGTTGTTGCAGATGGCTCAAAACATCAGTAAACTAATGTTCGTTAGTCAATTGAATCGATACCGGACGCAGCATGTCGAAACATAAGCTTCTCGTTGCAAATCGCGGCGAAATCGCATGCCGCATCATCCGGGCCGCCCGGACGCTGGATCTTCCCACCGTAGCCGTTCATTCGGAGGTCGACGCGCCCCTCCCCCACGTCGAAATGGCCGACGAGGCGGTCTGCATCGGGCCGGCCCGTGCGAGCGAAAGTTATCTGGCGGCCGAGCGGCTATTGCAGGCGGCCCGGGACACCGGCGCCACGCTGCTGCATCCCGGCTACGGGTTCCTCTCTGAAAACCCGGCCTTCGCGCGACTGTGCCGCGAGGCACGCATTACGTTCATCGGCCCGTCGCCGGAACTGATTCGCCTGATGGGCGACAAGGAGCAGGCGCGTGCGGCGGCAAGGGACGCCGGCGTGCCGGTCCTGCCCGGATCGGGAAAACTTTCCAGCGACCCAACCACCATCGTGAAGCAGGGCGAGGCGGTGGGGTATCCGCTCCTGGTGAAGGCAGCAGCCGGTGGCGGCGGGATCGGCATGCGCATCGTCGGAGCTTCCGACGAACTCGTCGACGCGGTCGGCAGGACTTCCGATCTGGCGGGGAAAGCGTTCGGCGACGGGTCGGTCTACCTCGAACGCTACGTCGCGCGAGCCCGGCACGTGGAGATTCAGGTCTTCGGGTTCGGCGACGGGCGAGCGGTCCACCTGTTCGAACGCGACTGTTCTCTCCAGCGCCGGCACCAGAAGGTGGTCGAGGAGGCGCCGGCCCCTGGCCTGAGCGCCGAACTTCGCGAGGCGATGGCGCGAGCGGCCGTGGCGCTTGCGTCGGCTTGTCGCTACGAGGGTGCAGGCACGATCGAGTTCCTGCTCGACGCACAGAAAGAGGAGTTCTTCTTTCTCGAGATGAACACGCGCATCCAGGTCGAGCATCCCGTCACCGAGATGATCACCGGCGTCGATCTCGTGGCTGCGCAGATCCGCCTTGCGATGGACGAGTCGCCCGAGGATCTCTTGTCGCAGGAGAGCATCGCGCGAAGGGGCCACTCGATCGAGGCGCGCGTCTACGCCGAAAATCCGGCGAAGAACTTCATTCCGAGCCCTGGCAAGCTACTGGCGATGGATGTTCCAGCCGCGAAGAGCGTGCGATTCGAGACTGGCTACAAGGCTGGAAATGCTGTCACCCATTTCTACGATCCGCTTCTGATGAAAGTCTGCGCGTGGGGTGCGTCGCGGCGCGAAGCGATCGACCGGCTCGACGGCGCACTCGCCGACGTGCACATCCAGGGGGTCGGGCACAATATCGCCTACCTGCGCTCGGTGCTCTCCCATGAAGGTTTCGCCGCCGGGCATGTCTACACCCGTTTTCTCGCTGACCACCATCAGGCGCTGCTGGCTACGGCGGCTGCGCCGCATGGCTGAGCGGTCCGCTGACGCGGCCGGTTTGCCGGCAGCTCAGTTCGCGAGATAGCCGCCATCGACCGGCAGGATCGCCCCGGTGACGTACGAGGCAAGTTCCGAGCACAGGAACAGCGCCGGGCCGACGAGTTCGTCCGGCTCGGCATGACGCTTCATCGGGATGTGGGCGAGCAGGCTCGCCGTCTTCGCCGGATCGTTTCGGGTGGACTCGGTCATCGGTGTGGCGATGAAGCCCGGGGCGATCGCGTTGACCCGCACACCGCGCAGCGCAAGCTCGCACGCAAGCGCCTTGGTCAACTGCGCCACGCCACCCTTCGACGCGGTGTAGGCGGCCGAGTTCGGGGTGGCCACGAACGACTGGATCGAGCCCAGGTTCAACACGCAGCCCTTCGTGCGCTCGAGCTGGTCGGCAAAAGCCAGCGTCATGTAGTAGGGACCGCTCAGGTTGACGCGAAGCGTCGCATCCCAGTCTTCGAGCGGTCTGCCCTGTCCAAAGGGCGCGCGGATCAGGATGCCGGCATTGTTGACCAGCACCTTCAGGTCTCCCATCTCGGCCCGGACCCGCTCGGCGAGCCGCGCGCAGCCCGCAGCGTCGGAAACGTCGAGCTCATGTGCAAGCGCCTCGCCGCCTGCATCACGGATCGCCTGCGCGGCGCGCCTGGCCATCTCCGCGTTGCGGTCGGCAAGAACGACGCGCCCGCCGGCACGGGCGAAGCCCCTGGCGATCGCTTCGCCGTTTCCCTGGCCCGCCCCGGTCACCACAACGACCGCACCTTCGAATTCCAGTTGAACCATCGCTTCAGTTCCCTTTCGGCTGTCGGAGGTTGCGGCGCCTACTGGCTCACGCCCAGGATGCGGGCAATCCGTCCGCGCAAATCGCGCTTGATGATCTTTCCGGAGTAATTGATCGGCAGCTCCTCGTAGGGGATGAACACCACCCGCTTGGGTGCCTTGTAGTGGGCCAGGTTCTCCTTGGCGAAAGCGATGATCTCCGCCTCGTCGACAGACATGCCGTCGCGTCGAACCACGACGGCGACCACCTCCTCGCCCCAGCGCTCGCTGGGCAGGCCGATGACCCCCACCTCGCGAACCGCAGCGTGCTTCTGCAGCGCGCGCTCGACCTCCTGCGAGTAGACGTTCAGTCCACCTGACTTGACCATGTCCTTGAGGCGATCGTGGAAGTAGACGAAACCGTTCGCGTCCATGGCCCCCATGTCGCCGGTGCGAAGCCAGCCGTCGTGAAACACCGCGGCCGTCGCGTCGGGGCGGTTGTAGTAGCCCTCCATCACGGAGGGCCCGCGGACGAGAATCTCGCCCGACTCGCCGGCGTCGGCATCGGAGAGGTCTTCGCGCGCGATCTTCACTTCGAAGTTGAGGAACGGCCGACCGATCGAATCCGGCGCGAGCTCGTAGTCTTCCTCCTTCAGCACCGTCACGATGACGCCGGCCTCGGTGAGCCCGTACTGGTAGAAGATCTTCGAGCCGGGAACCAGCGCATGCATCCGGTCGCGATCCTTCGCCGAGAGGACACCGCCGCCGACGTACCAGCGTTTGAAGCTCGCGAGTCGCTCGGGTGCACGACGCTCGGCGGCAATGCAGATCTCGCGAGCAACCGACGGCGGCGCGAAGCCGTTGGTCACCTGGTGCGCCGAGATCATGTCGAGCATGCGCTCGGCGCCGTACTCCCTCATGATGGTCGCGCGCGCGCCGAGGTACAGATGAGGAAGCAGCCAGCAGTTCAGCGCAGCCGCGTGGTGAAGCGGCGTCGCCAGGATCGTGTTGTCGAACTCGTTCATGCCGGTATCGAGCGCTTCGTGGAGCGTGTTCCAGAACACCTGCCGGTTGCGCAGCACGACGCCCTTGGAGCGACCGGTCGTGCCGCCCGTGAACATGATGAGCTGCACGTCGTCGTCGCTGGCCGGCGGCGCGGCGAAGCCCTCCGCGGGTTGCTCCAGGATCCTGCGCAGCCCGTTTTCGCCCGGGGAGTCGTCGATCAGCACGATCGGCAGGCCGATTCGACCCGCGACGTGCGACGCGAGAAAGTCTCCGGTCGTGATCATCAGACGGCACTGCGCATCCTCGACGTTCGCGCGGATGTCGTCGGGCGTCAGACGATAGTTCAGGGGCACGCACACGGCCCGCAGGCGCAGAACGGCAACGTAGGCGACCACCCAGTTGACCGAGGACATCGCCAGCAGCGCAACCTTGTCGCCGTGCCCGACTCCCGTCCCCTGGAGGTGGGCCGCGAGGCGGTTGGCCGCGTCGTCGAGCCGGGCGTAGGTCAAGGTGTCGCGGTCATCGATCAGCGCCACACGCGACGGAAACTTGCGTGCATTGCGCGCAACGTGTTCGGAAACCGATGTGGTCATGGCAGCGCTCGCATGTCGGTGCAATCGACCTCGCCCGTCGTCAGCCGAGCCTGGCGATGACGGTGCCCTCGTCGACGACATCCCCCTCCTTCACCAGGATCTCGGTGATCGTCCCGGAATGATTGGACTCGACCGGAATCTCCATCTTCATCGACTCCAGGATCGCGACCGTATCGCCGAAGTCGACTGCGTCGCCGGGCGACTTCACGATCTTCCAGACAGTGCCGGCCATCGGGCTGTCGATGTGCTTCATGTCATTGCTCCAGTTCAGACGGGATGGACCGGATTGCGTTTCTCGAACGCCTCGGCCTTCTTGAGCGAGTATGCGTCGTAGCGGCGGATCAGCTCTTCGCGCAGTTCGTTGGGATGGACGACTGCCTCGACGGCCATGCTGTCTGCCGCCGCCGAGTAGACGTCGATGTCGGCGCCATACTCCTCGCGCTTCCTCGCGATGAACGCCGGGCGCTCGGATTCGGGAAGCTCGGCAATCTGGTTGAAGTACATCGCGTTCACGGCTGCCTCGGGGCCGACCAGCGCCGGCATCGCGGTCGGCAGTGCAAGCATCGCATCGGGCTGGGTCGGCGCTCCCGACATGGCGAGATAGCCGCCGCCGTAGGCCTTCCTCACCATTACCGAGATGCGCGGCACGGTCGCCTCGCAAACCGCCGACAGGAGCTTCGCGCCATGCCGGATGATGCCGGCCTTCTCGACCGAGCTGCCGATCATGTAGCCGCTGATGTCCTGCAGGAAGAGCAAGGGGACGTTGAAGGCGTTGCACAACCAGATGAAGCGCGCTGCCTTGTCCGACGAATCGTTGAACAGCACGCCGCCCTTGACCTTCGAATTGTTCGCGACCACGCCCACCGGCCGCCCGCCCATGCGCACCAGGGCGGTCACCATCTCCTTGGCGAACAGCGGCTTGATCTCGAACACGCTGCCGTCGTCGGCCAGCGCCTCGATCAGGACTTTCACGTCGAAGGGCACGTTCTGGTTCTTCGGGATGATCTGGCCGAGATCCACCGGCGACGCTTTCGGCGCCCTCGGCGCGACGTCCGGCTTCTGCGCGTACGAAGACGGGAAATACGAGAGGTAGCGCCTTGCCGCGTCGATGGCCTCCTCGTCGGTCTGCACGAGAACGTCGCCCAGCCCGCTCAGTGCGCAGTGCATGCGGGCGCCGCCGAGCTCCTCTTCGGTGACGTCCTCGCCGATCGCCATTTTCACCATGCGCGGCGACCCGAGATAGGCGGTCGCCTTCTTGTCGACCATGATCACCACGTCGCACAGCGCCGGCACGTACGCGGCACCCGCCGGTGAGGGACCGAACAGCACGCACAGTTGCGGAATCGCGCCGGAGAACCTGACCTGGTTGTGGAAGATGTTGCCCCACGCCCGGCGGCCGAGATAGCACAGCTTCTGCTCGTCGATCCGGGCACCGGCCGAGTCGACCAGGTAGATCAGCGGGATCTTCAGGTCGAACGCCAGTTGCTGGAAGCGGGTGATCTTGATGAAAGTCTGGTAACCCCAGGTCCCCGCCTTCGACGTGATGTCGTTGGCGATCACCGCCACCTTGCGGCCGCCGATCGAACCGATGGCGGTCACTACGGCGTCGGCCGGCACGCCCTTGTCGATGCCTGCCAGCAACCCGTCCTCGAAGCTCGGCTCGTCATCGAGCAGCAGCTTGAGCCGGTCGCGCACGAACAACTTTCCGGCCAGCAGCCTGGCGGACTTCTCGGACAGCCTGCCGCCCTGCAACGCCCAGCCGCGCTTCTCGTCGAGTTTCTGGTAAATGTCCAACGGTGTTTCCTTTCGATCAGGTTCCGAACAGCAGCGATCCCAGCGAGCGGTCGTGCGCCACGCTGGAGCTGGTGCCTTCGTGGCGCAGCGTCCCGGTCGCCAGAACCAGCGCACGGTCCGAATTCTCGAGCGCGAGCTTGGCGTTTTGTTCGACGAGCAGGATCGTCACGCCGCACTGCCGGAGCTGGCGGACCTGGCGATAGATCTCGTTGACGACCATGGGCGCCAGGCCCATCGAGGGCTCGTCGAGCATCAGGACCTTCGGACGGGCCATCAGCGCGCGGGCCATGGCGAGCATCTGCTGCTCGCCGCCCGACAAGGTGCCGGCGAGCTGATGCCTGCGCTCGGTGAGCCGCGGAAACATGGACAGCGCCTCGTCGAACGACGCCTGGCGGCCGTCATCGCGCCGCAGGAAGCCCCCGATGCGGATGTTCTCTTCGACGGTCATCGCCGTGAAGATCTGCCGGCCTTCCGGGACGTGAACGAGCCCCAGGCCGACGCGCTGCTGCGGGCTTCGCCGCGCGATGTCGGCGCCCTCGAGCCGGATCGACCCGCGCACCCTGTCCATCACTCCTGAAATCGCGCGCAACAGACTGGTCTTCCCCGCCCCGTTCGGGCCGATGATGGCGATCGTCTCGCCGGCCCGCACGTCGAAGGAGATCTCGCGTACCGCGCAAAGACTGCCGTAGTACGCGGAAACGCCGGACAGGGAGAGGAGCGGCTCAGGCTGCATGCGCGTCTCCGAGGTAGGCGCGCACCACCGCGGGATCGGATCGGACTTCTGCAGGGGTTCCCGACGAGATCACGGCACCGGTGTCCATCACGAATACGCGTTCCGAGACGCTCATGACGAGTTCGATGTCGTGCTCGATGAGAGCGATCCCGAGGCCGCGGCCCGCAAGCTGGCGCAGGGTTCGGCCGAGGGCTGCCGTCTCCTCGTTGTTCAGGCCGGCGGCCGGCTCGTCGAGCAGCAGATACGACGGCTCGGTCGCGAGCGCCCGGGCGATCTCGACCCGGCGCTGATAGCCGTAGGGAAGATCTCCGGCTCGCCGCTCCCGGTAGGTCTGTCCGACTTCGATGAGATCGAGGAGCTCGCTGGCGTCGGCGAGCGCGGCGCGTTCCGCGCGGCGCGCGCGCGGCAGCATCAGGAGCTCGGCGTGGATCGGCTCGCGTCGGTGGAGATGCCGCCCGGTGGCGACGGCTTCCAGGACAGTCATCTCGGAGAACATCTGCAGGTTCTGGAAAGTCCGGGCGACGCCCTTGCGGCAGACCTGGTGTGGATGCAGGCCGGCGATCGACGCACCATCGACCGTGATCTCGCCGGAATCAGGGGCGACGAAGCCCGAGATGGCGTTCATCAGGGTGGTCTTCCCTGCCCCGTTGGGCCCGATGATCGCGGTGATCGCACCGGGGGCGATTTCGACCGACACGGCCGAGAGCGCCTTCAGGCCGCCGAACGATTTGCTGACATCGCATGTGGCCAGCATCGTGCTAACCCTGCCGTCCGGCCAGCAGTCGCGCCCCGAGCGAGAACAGTCCGTCGACCAGCCCTGTAGGCATGAACTTCATGATCAGCACCATCGTCACCCCGAAGACCAGCGTGCGGTAGTCCTCGAAGCGGTCGAACAGGATGGGCAGGACCGTAATGATGAAGGCGCCGGTGATCGCGCCGGAGACCCGGTTCAGCGATCCGATCACGACCATCATCAGCAGCTCGATCGAGTAGCCGATCCCGAACACGCCGGCGTTGAAAGAGCGGGCGACGTAGGCATAGAGTCCGCCGGCGAGGCCGGTGAACAGCGCCCCGATCGCGAACACGAACGCCTTGGCCTGAACGACGTCGATGCCGACGCTCGCCGCGGCCGGGGCGGACATCTTCATGGCCCGCAAGGTGCGCCCGATCCGGTGTCCGGCGATGTTGTTGGCAACGAACACCGACAGCGTGAGAGCGACCCAGGAGACGACGAACAGTGCGTTCATCGAAGAGAGATCCTGGCCGAACAGCGTGAGCTTCGGCATCGACATTCCCGGGTCCAGACCGCCGGTCCAGTTCCGTCCGTTGGCAAAGCCGATGTACATCACCGTCCCGAATGCCAGCGTCGCCATTGCCAGGTAGTGATCATGCAGGCGCGACAACGGGCGGCTGATCGCCCACCCCAGGGCCATTGCGCAACAGGCCGCCAGCATGATCGCCAGCGCCGGTTCCAGCCCGGCCCTGGTCGCCAGGTTGCTGGTCACGTAGGCGCCAATGCCGAAGAAGGCGGCCTGCCCGAGCGAGATCTGGCCGGCGAGGCCGAGCATCAGGCACAGTCCGACCGCCGAGATCGCGTTGATGACCCCGAACACCAGGATCGACTTGTGGAAGTTGTTGTCCGTGATCCCCGCGAGGATGGGTAGCAGGACGAGCAGAAGCAGCGTAAGCCTGCGGTCGATGGCCGATGACATGTCTTGGCTACAGTTTCTGTGGCAGGGCTCGCCCGAGCAGGCCTTGCGGGCGCAGGATCAGGACGAACAGCAGCAGCGCCAGCGACACGACGTCCTTGTACACGGAGCTTACGTAGCCGGCGGCGAGCGACTCGGTGAGGCCGAGGACCAGTCCGCCGACGACGGCGCCGAGCGGGCTGCCGATGCCGCCGACGATCGCCGCGGCGAACCCCTTGATCGCCAGGAAGATGCCGTTGTCGTAGTGCGTGGACGCCAGCGGCGCCAGCAGTCCTCCGGCAGCGCCGCCGATGACGCCCGCCAGCACGAAGGCCATTGCGGCAGCTCGTCCTGGCGAAATACCCATCAGCGTCGCGGCATAGTGGTTGATGGAGACGGCGCGCATGCTCGCGCCGAGCCGGGTGTACTTGAGCAGCACCTGCAGCGCCAGCAGGAACGCCAGCAGTCCGCCGGCGATCCACAAGGCCTGGGACGAGACCGTCAGCGGACCGATCGCCGTGGGCGCCTGCCCCGAGAAGGCCGGCGGGAAAAGGGTGTCCTTGCCGAGCCAGACCTGGGCCGCGCCCTTGAGCGCGATGCCGGCGCCGAGCGTGATCATGACCTGCGCGATGTGATTGTCGCGATCGACGTCGGACAGGCCGATCTGGTAGACCAGCCAGGCGATCAGTCCGCTCGCGGCGGTCGCCAGCAGGAATGCGGGCGCGATCGGCAGCTGCTGAACACCGGTGAAGTAGGCGTACAGCATTCCTCCCGCCATCACGAACTCGCCATGGGCGAAGTTCACCACGCGATTGGTCGCGAAGACGATCGTGAAGCCGATCGCGATCAGCGCGTAGATCGCGCCGATCGTGATCCCCGAGACGACGATCTGGCCCAGCATGGTCTCAGCGCTCCCGGGCAGCCGCCCCGGTCACTCGTCGACCTTCCATGCGCCGCCTTTCACCACCAGCAGGACCATCGAGCGGGATTCCGGGTCCGGGCCGTGCGAATTCGGCGAGAGCCGGTAGATGCCGTTGCCGCCGACCACCGTGACCGTCTCCATTGCATCGCGCAGCGACTGCCGTGTGATCGGGCCGGAAATCTTCTTCGCGGCGGCTTCGATGATCAGCAGCGCGTCGTAGCTGTGCGCGGTGAAGGTCGCTGGCGCCTCGTTGTAGCGCGCCTTGTAGTCGTTGAAGATCTTGTGGACGATCGGGCGCATCGGGTCGTCCGCGGCCAGCGTATCGGGTGCGAGCAGGCGCATCGACGAGACGTAGGTGCCCTCGGCGTTGGCGCCGCCCTGGACGATCAGGTCCTTGCTCGCCGCGGCGAAGCTGTTGTAGATCGGTTTCTTGAAGCCGACCGCCGCCGCGTTCTTCAGGATGATGGTCGGGGCCGGAAACGCGCTCCACACGAGCATGGCCTGTGCGTCGGAGTCCTTGACCCGCAGCACCTGGGCCGTGATGTCCGCGTCCTGGCGGTTGAACTCCTCGTGGCGAGAGACCTGCACGCCGAACTGGGGCGCGAGTTCCTTCACGACGTTGGCGCCCGACTGCCCGAAACCGTCGGCAGCCGTCATCAGGCCGATCCTGGTGACGCCACGCTTCTTGAACACGCCGAGCAGGTGCGCCGCCACCACCCGGTCGGTCGGTGGCGTGTTGAACACCCATGGCGTCACTGGAACGGTCATCTTCTCGGTGCCCGCGTGAGTGACGGTCGGTACCTTCAATTCGTTGGCGATCGGGCCGACTGTCAGGCTCTCGCCTGAGCTCGACGGACCGATGACGGCCAGTACGTTGTCCGACTCGACCAGCCGGCGGAACTGCTGGGCCGCCTTGGTGGTGTTGCCCTCGGTGTCGTAGACGACCGCTTCGATCTTCCTGCCGTTGAGGCCGCCCGCCTTGTTGATCTCGTCGATCTTCATCCGGAAGCCGCGCTCTTCGGGCACACCGAGGAAGCTTGCCGGACCGGACAGCGCAAAGATTCCGCCGATCTTGACGCTCTCCTGCGCATGCGACGCCGTGGCCGCCAGCATGAGAGCGATGGGCGCGCACAGCTTCGCGAGCCCCGGGGCCCCGCGAAACGGCCGGTGGTTGACTGCTCTGTGAAACATCGACGCCTCCTCGGTTCAGCCCCTGTCCTCGGGGCATGGGTTCATGAACGCACGCTAGATCGCGACCGCCTGGGTGGCGGTCGGGTAGTCGGTATATCCGGCCTCGCCTTCGGTATAGAAGGTGGCGCGCTGGGCCTCCGCCCACGGCTTTTCCGAGCGGATTCGCTCGACCAGGTCGGGGTTGGCGATGAACGGGCGGCCGAACGCCACCAGATCTGCCCGCTTCGAAACCAGCTCACGCTCGGCGCTTTCCGTCGTGTAGCCGCCCGCGGCGATCAACCTGCCCTTCCAGTGCCGCCGCGCGAACGCCACCACGTCGGTCGACGCGCCGGCAACGTTGCGATCGCCGCTCACCTCCACGTTGATGACGTGCAGGTAGGCGATCCCGAGCCCGTTCAGTTCCTCGATTGCATTCGCGAACAGGCTCGCCGGATCCTCGTCCACGGCGCCGTTGAACGCCCCGAACGGCGACAGCCTGACGCCGACACGATCGGCGCCAGCGCGTTCTGCGAGGCGGGCGGCGACTTCGCGAAGCAGCCGGCAGCGATTGCGGACCGGGCCGCCATACTCGTCGGTGCGCAGGTTGGAACTCGAGTGCAGGAACTGGTCGATCAGGTAGCCGTTGGCCGCGTGCAGTTCGACGCCGTCGAAGCCGGCCTCGAGCGCGTTGACCGCCGCCTGGCCGTAATCGGCGACGGTGGCGGCGATGCCCGCGCGATCGAGCGCCTCGGGCACCGGCATCGGCAGCAGCCCGCCGGGAGTGAAGATGCGCCCCGGCGCGGCGATCGCCGACGGCGCGACGCCGCGCGTGCCCGGCATCCGGTTGTCCGGGTGCGTGCAGCGACCGACGTGCCATAGCTGCAGCACGATGGTACCGCCGTGCTCGTGAACGGCCTCGGTCACGGCCCGCCACCCGCGGATCTGCTCGCGCTCGTGGATGCCCGGCGTTCGCAGGTAGCCCTGCCCCTCCGGGCTGATCTGCGCGGCCTCCGCGATGATCAACCCGGCGCCGGCGCGCTGCCCGTAGTAGCGCGCGTTCAGCGCGGTGGGAACCCCGCGGGCGCCAGCTCGCGAGCGGGTCATCGGCGCCATCACGATCCGGTTGCGCAGCTGCCAGGCGCCGACGACAACCGGTGACAGCAGTTGCTCGTGGCCGCTCATCGAGTTGCCGCCTGCCGCTTGAAGGCCGCGAGGCTGCCGCCGCGCATGACCTTGCCCGGAAGCGGATGGCCGACGATCTCCTCGGCCATGCGTGCGCACTCGATCAGCCGTTCGAGATCGATGCCGGTGGCAATGCCCATCTCCTCGCACATGAACACCATGTCCTCGGTGCAGATGTTGCCGGCGGCGCCCTTGTGCCCGGCAAACGGGCACCCGCCCAGTCCGCCGCAGGTCGTGTCGAACTGCCGCACGCCAAGACGCAGCGCGGCATAGGCGTTGGCGAGGCCGGTACCGCGCGTATCGTGCAGGTGCAGGCCAAGAGGCAGGTCGGCCCAGCGCTCGCGGACGGCGCCGATCGCGCGCTATCGACAGCGGGCTACCCCAGCCGACCGTGTCGGCGAGATACACGCCCCGCAGGGAGACGCCCGACTCGGCCGCGAGGTCGAGGACCTGCCCCACCATGGCGACCACCTTGCCCGGATCGATGTAGCCCTCGAAGTTGCATCCGAAGGCGGTCATCACGTAGCCCCACTCGACCGGGATATGCTTCTCGCGATAGACGTCGAGCCAGCGGCGTTGTTCCTCCACCGTCTGCGCGATGTCCATGCCGGTGTTCCTGACGCAGAAGGTCTCGGATGCGGTGAGCCTGATCGCGCCGACGATATCGAGCGACGTGTCGAGCGCGCGCATCAGGCCCCTGGTGTTCAGCCAGAGCCCCGTATAACGAACGCCCGGACGCTTGCGGATCTGCGCGGCCACTTCGGCGGCATCCGCCATGCCCGGAACGCGCTGCGGGTTGACGAACGAGACGCAGTCGATCTGGCGCACGCCGGTCTCGGCCAGCGCCTCGATGAACGCCACCTTGCGGGCGGTGGGAATGTCGCTCGATTCGATCTGGAACCCCTCGCGGGGCCCTTCCTCGTGGAGCGTAACGGATGCGGGCAAGTCAGCCATTGCAGATCCCCGGCCAGATGAACTCACTCGAGCGCCACGCCCGCCAGGTCGCCGGTGAGGAACCTGTTCGGCTTGAGGAAGAAGGACAGCACCAGCGCGCCGTTCGGCGCACGCGCAACGTGTCGGTTGCCAGCCGGGCGCCACACGTAGTCGCCCTTCCGCACCTCGCCCTCCTCGTCGACGATGCTCCCGTCGAGCACGAAGGTCTGTTCGATCTCCACGTGCTCGTGCAAGGGCAGCACGGTGCCGGGCTCCCATCGGAACAGTGCTGTCAGCAGGCCCGTCTCCTTGTCCTGCAGCAGGATCTTCATGTCCACTCCTGGCGTCGGCGTGGGCTTCCACGGCAGGCTCTCCACGTCGACGTAGCGCGACGCGAGCTCCGGGAGACCCCCTTCGTGTTTCAGGTCGGGCGTGGAAGCGGCCATGTCATCTCCAGGAAACCGGGCCTGCCGGCCGCGGGCCGGTACAGACTAACAATCGTTCGTATGTTACGCTGACAGGCGAAAATGTCAACGCTCGAGACAACCGCCGGCAACCCCTATTCGCCCGCCCGGAACCAGGCCGGCTTGCGCTTCTCCAGGAAGCTCCTGATGCCCTCTTCGGCTTCGTCGGACGACCACATCTCGGCTACCCGGTCGACCGTGTAATGGAAGTTCTCCTCGTGGCCGTGGCGATCGACGAAGTCCACCAGTCGCTTGGTGGCGGCAATCGCCGACGGTGCGCAGCGCAGGTAGCGGGCGACCTGCTTCGCAGTCGCGGCGTCCAGCTCCTCGCGCGCAACGACCTCGTGCACGAGGCGCATCGAACGCGCCTCCTCCGCCCCGAACGGAGCGGCGTTCAGGAAGACGGCACGCGCATTCGAAACGCCGATCTTCCTCACTACGTATGGCGAGATCATGCTCGGCAGCAGGCCCAGGCTCACCTCGGACAAGCAGAACCTCACGTCGGCGGCGCACACGGCCACGTCGCAGACCGAAACCAGCCCGACGCCGCCGCCATAGGCCAGGCCGTTGATGCGCCCGACCACCGGCTTGGACAGGGTATCCAGCTCGCGCAACCACAGGGCGAGCTTGCTTGCCTCGGCGATGCGGTCGGCATGACTGCGGTCGCGCTGGCTCTGCTGGTACTGGAAATCGCCGCCGGAGCAGAATGCGTCGCCCGCACCGCTCAGGACGAGGACCCGGATGGACGGATCGGCATCCACCGACGCGACCACCGCCCGCGCCTCGTCGTACATCTCCCCGTTCATGGCGTTCTTCACCTGGGGACGGCTGAGCGTCAGCCGTGCCACCCCCTGCTCGCTCAGTTCGAACTCGATCGTCCTGTAGTTCATCGTTCTGCCTGCGCGTGATTCCATTCGATTGACTAACGTACGTTAGTTAATATAGCATTCCCGATGTCGAAGTCAAACCGGTACAAGCGCGATGATTCGTCTGACCGATGAGCAGCTCATGTTCGAGGACTCCCTCGTCAAGGCCATCCGGCGCGTTTCCCCGCTCGAGAAAGTCCAGGCGCTCGATGCCGCCAAGAAGTTCGATTCGGGTCTTCATGCAACCCTTGTCGAACTGGGGGTCTGGGGTCTCGGCGTGGACGAGCGGCTTGGCGGCAGTGGCGGCGGCAACACCGAGCAGATTCTCGCGCTGCGGGCGTTGGGCAATCTGGCCACGTCGATGGCGGTGTTCTGTGTCGTTCAGTTCATGATCACGCGGCTGCTCAAGGACAACGCCAACGACGAGCAGAAGAAGACGTACCTCGAACCGCTGGCAGCGGGAAGGAGGAAGGCGTCGTTCTGCCTCACGGAGGCGGGCGGCGGCACCGATATCCTGCGAGCGATGAAGACGCGCGCCGTCAAACGTGATGGCATGTACCGGATCACCGGCTCGAAGATGTGGATCAGCGGCGCCACCACGTCCGACTTCTACGTGGTGCTGGCTCGCACGTCCGAGGGCAAGACGGAGGGAGTCTCGATGCTGCTGGTGCCGGCGGACGCGCCCGGGTTGTCGGCCCGGGAAGTCGACACCTTCGCGATCAACGGCTACGACACCTGCCAGGTCTTCTTCGACGACGTCGCCGTGCCGGAGGCGAATCTGCTGGGAGTGGAAGGAAGCGGGTTCCGGCAGGTGCTGGCGACGCTGAACTCGGAGCGCATCAATGCGGCTGCGGTGGCTCTGGGCATCGCACAGGGCGCGCTCCAGTATGCCGCTGAGTACGCGAAGTCGCGTCCGGCATTCAACAAGACCCTGTCGGAGCTGCAGGCGGTCCAGCACATGCTCGCCGACGCGGCCACCGAGCTCGAGATGGCGTGGACCTTCCTCCTCCAGACGGCCCGTCTCGATGACGAAGGCGCGCCGGTCGACGTTGCGAGCTCGATGGTGAAGCTCGCCGCGTCCAACGTGGCCAAGCGAGCGGCCGACGTGGGCATGGAGATCATGGGCGGTGCGGGCTTCGACACATCCAGCCCCATGCAGCGGTACTACCGCGATCACAGGCTTTATGTCTTCGCACCGCTCAACGACCAGATGTGCCGCAACCTGATCGCAGAGCGCTATTTCGGCTTCAAGCGGGCCTTCTAGGGGCGGACATGGCGATTCGGACGCAAGCTCCACGAGCGGCGCAAACACAGGATGACGCCCGCGTGGCGGTGATCACCGGTGGCGCGGGCGGCAACGGACGAGCGATCGCCCGCGCGTTCCACGATGCAGGCTATCGGGTGGCGCTGGTGGATGTCGACAAGGCCAGTCTGGATGCGGCGCGACGCGATGCGTTTCGTGACCGTAGCGAGTGCACGACCGTCGCGGCCGACGTCTCGATCCCGGCCGATTGCGAACGCGCAGCCAACCAGATCGTCGACGCGCATGGGCGGATCGATGCGCTCGTGAACGGCGCCGGTCTGTATCGGCTCAACCGGATCGACGACGCGGATTTCCGCGCGACCTACGGGTTGCTGATGAGCGTGAACGTCGAGGGCGTGCTGAACATGACGCTGGCGGCACGCGCCGGGCTCGAACGGTCGCAGGGAGCGATCGTCAACATCGCGTCGATCGAGTCCACTCTCGCCGGTTCGGCCTCGATCGGCTACACCGTGTCGAAGACCGCGGTCGCCGGGCTCACGAGAGCCCTTGCAGCCGACCTCGCGCCTCGTGGAATCCGCGTGAACGCCGTCGCGCCGGGGATCGTCGACACACCGATGGTGGCGCACCTGGCCGAGGACGAACGCGCCGGCAGGCGTGCGAAGGCGCGGATTGCGCTGAAGCGCTTTGCTTCGCCCGACGAGATCGCCAATGTCGTGCTGTTTCTCGCCTCGCCGGCGGCCTCGTACATGACGGGATCGGTGGTGGTCGCCGACGGCGGCTACCTCCTGAGTTGATGGAGCCGTCGATGTCCCTCGGCAGGCCTCATCCACGCCGCCAGATCCATACCCGCCAGATCGTCTGCCGCGGCTACATCCGCGATGACGGGCTTTTCGACGTCGAGGCCGACCTGATCGACCAGAAGCCGTTCGCATACCGCGACCGTGAACGCGGCGATCTGCATCCCGGCGCGCCGATCCACGAGATGCGGGTGCGCCTGACGGTCGACAACGATCTGGTCGTGCGTGACATCGGGTGCGAGATGGCCGCAATCCCGTTCGGCTACTGCGTCGGTGCGCTCGACAGCGCGGCATCGCTCGTCTCGATATCGGTGGGGCCGGGATGGCGCAGGGCCGTGGACGAGCGCATGCGCGGCAGGAAGGGATGCACTCATCTTCGCGAATTGCTGTATTGCGCAGGCACTGTGGTATTCCAGACGATCTCTCCGTACCGCGAGCAGTTCATGAGCGATCTCGGGGCCCCCAAGTCCGGAGAAGACGGCCTGCCCTTCTTCGTCGACCAGTGCTATTCATGGGCGACGGACAGCCCGGTGGTCTCGAAGTACTTCCCGATGTACTTCCAGGACAAGGACTGATCGGCCGGCACGAACGGTGCGTACGGCGCAGGGAGGACACATGCAGACGACATGGTTCCAGCAGGTTTTTTCGCTCACCGGGCGCACGGCCCTGGTCACCGGTGGCGCCGGCGGTCTGGGCAGCGCCATTTCCGATGCCCTTGGTCGGGCCGGCGCAACGGTCGTCGTCAACGGACGCGATCCGGGTCGCTGCGCCGAGGCAGTGGCGGAGTTGACCCGGGCCGGCGTCGCGGCGGTTGCCGAGCCGTTCGACGTCTCCGATGAACCGGCGGTTGTGCGCGCGATGGCGCGGTTGCGGGAACGTGGGCTTGCGATCGACATCCTTGTCGCCAATGCGGGAGCCCAGAACCGCAAGCCGTTGGTCGACATGCCGCTTGCGGAATGGCAGGCGTTGATGGACGTTCACGTCAACGGCGCCTTCAACTGCGCTCGCGCGTGCCTGCCCGGCATGCTCGAGCGCCGGTTCGGGCGCATCGTCCTGATGTCCTCGGTGGCCGGGCTGGCGGCGCTTCCGAACGTCGGCGCCTACGCCACCGCCAAGGCCGCGCTGGCTTCGTTCGCACGAGCGCTCGCGGTGGAATACGGGAACCGTGGCATCACGGCCAATGCACTGGCGCCGGGCTTCGTGCGCACCGCGTTCACGCGAGCACTGCAGGAGAGCCCCGATTTCGGGAAATTCCTGGCCACCGAGGTTCCGGCAGGTCGTTGGGCCGAGCCAGCCGAGATCGCCCCGGCCGTGGTGTTCCTGGCGGCGGCGGCGGGCACGTTCGTGAACGGCCATGTGCTGACCCTCGACGGCGGCATGCTGGCCAGGATGTGAGGAAGCCCGCGATGTTCCACCATGTCGTCCTGATGGAGTTCACCGCCGACGCGGACCAGCGTTTCCTGGAGCAGGTCGAGGCCTACTCGGAGAGGATTCGCCGCTCGGCTCCGAACCTGCTGCGGTACGTGTTCGGCAGGAACGTCGCGTCGCGCAGCGGCGGTTTTCCATATGGAATCGTATCGAGCTTCGTCAGCGCTGCCGACCACGATGCGTACCAGACATCGGCGACGCACCAGGAGATGAAAGCCTACCTGACCCCCTACATCGCCCGGATCGTCGTCTGCGAGATGGACGAGGACCAGTCGTGAGCCCGAGCACCGAAAGCCGGTTGGGCCGCTTCCTGGCCCTTCACCGCATCCCGGACTACGAGGCGTTGTGCGAGCGTGCGTCCATCGATCCGGAGTGGTTCTGGCGGGCGGTGATGGACTTCCACCACTTGCGATTCTTCCGTCCGTTCGACCGGCTCCTCGATACGTCGCGAGGTCCGGAGTGGGCTCGCTGGTGTGTGGGCGGAACGACGAACATGGCGTGGAACTGCCTCGACCGCGTGATCGAATCGGGGCGTGGAGACCATCCGGCGATCGAGTGGGCCGGCGAGGCGGGCGAGCGGCGTGCCATGAGCTACCACCAGCTTGCGTCGCTGTCCCGTCGCGCCGCCGCCGGGCTGTCCCGCCTGGGCTATCGAGAGGGCGACGTCGTCGGGCTTTTCATGCCGATGGTCCCGGAGACGGTCGCCGCCTACCTAGCGATCGTCAGTATCGGGGCGATCGCGCTGCCGATGTTCTCCGGGTTCGGTCCGCATGCCGTCGCCGAACGCCTCGCCGATGCCGGGGCCAAGGGAGTCTTCACCGCCGATTTCACTCTGCGACGAGGTCGCAGGATCGCAATGCTCGAGACCATCGAGGAAGCGACGGGTTCGGTCCCCACTCTGGAGCATGTGTTCGTGGTCGCTCGTGAGGAGTCGGGCGGCCACTTCGAG
>JAHDYE010000033.1 GCA_023383035.1 Burkholderiaceae bacterium
CGTGCACAGGTCGAACGACCGGCTCGAACACGACCTGGCGCTGTGCGTGAAGTACCGCGTGCCGGTGGTGATCACGTCGCTGGGCGCGCGCACCGATGTCAACGACGCCATCCACGGCTACGGCGGCATCGTGCTGCACGACGTCATCAACGACACCTTCGCGCGCAAGGCGATCGACAAGGGCGCCGACGGCCTGATCGCGGTCGCGGCCGGCGCCGGCGGCCACGCGGGCGGACATTCGCCGTTCGCGCTGGTGCAGGAGATCCGCGCGTGGTTCGACGGCCCCTTGCTGCTGTCGGGCGCGATCGCCACCGGCCGCTCGGTGCTCGCCGCGCAGGCGATCGGCGCCGACCTCGCCTACATCGGCTCGGCATTCATCGCGACGAAGGAGGCGCGCGCCGACGAAGCCTACAAGCAGGCGATCGTCGAGTGCTCGGCCGAGGACATCGTCTACACCAACCTGTTCACCGGCGTGCTCGGCAACTACCTGAAGCCGTCGATCCGCGCGGCTGGGCTGGATCCCGACAACCTGCCGGTCAGCGATCCGTCGAAGATGAACTTCGGCTCCGATCGCGAGAAACCGAAGGCGTGGAAGACCATCTGGGGCTGCGGCCAGGGCATCGGCGCGGTGCACGACATTCCGGCCGCAGCCGAGCTGATCGAGCGGCTGGGGCATGAGTACGAGGCGGCGTGGGAGGCGATGGGCGGCCTGCGCCGTGCGTGGCAGCCGTCGGCGGCGCGCCGGGCCGCGTGAGCGTCGTCCGGGGCATCGGCAGCCGCCGCAGCGGACACGAGGCATGACCCCCGACATCGGGAATCCCTATGGACACTACCGGCCCCGATGGTGGGCCGCCGTGCTCGTTTCGTTCGCCCAGGCGCAGCCGCGCAACTGGCTCGGGCAGCAGTTCGCGCAGATCGCCCGCAAGCTGGTGCTGACGTTCGCGCGTTTGCCGATCGACACCTCCGTCGGCGCGATCCGCATGCGGTGCTACCTGCGCGACAACAACTCCGAACGCAAGTTCGTCTTCATGCCGTGGCGCTTCGACCGCCTCGAGCGCGAACTGATCGCGCGCGAGCTGCCGCGCGACGGGGTGTTCGTGGACATCGGCGCGAACGTCGGCACGTATTCGCTGTGCGCCGGCGGCAGCCTCGGCGCGTGCGGGCGCATCGTGGCCTTCGAACCGAACCCGCCCGCCTGGCAGCGCCTGTGCTTCAACCTGGACGCCACGCGCGCCGCTTCGCATGACTGGCCGCGCGTCGA
Source organism: Burkholderiaceae bacterium (assembly GCA_023383035.1). Lineage (GTDB taxonomy): Bacteria > Pseudomonadota > Gammaproteobacteria > Burkholderiales > Burkholderiaceae_E > Zeimonas. Next base: position 1,262 of record JAHDYE010000033.1, read on the forward strand.
CGCCCTGCCGATCGGCATCAGCGACGCCGAAGGCGAGTTCGAGCTGAGCCTGGACGCCGGCAACCTCGGCGGCAGCAGCCTGTCGATCGACCACCGCGCGGGACGGACGGTGCGCGTGCGCTGCCGGCCGCTGCTCGCGGTGCTCGGAGAGCTCGGCGTCGACGCCATCGACGTGCTGAAGATCGACATCGAGGGCGCCGAGGACCGTGCCCTGCTGCCGTTTCTCGCCGCCGCGCCCGCGCGCCTGCTGCCGCGCTGGATCGTGATCGAGAACTCGGAGCACCTCTGGCGCGACGACCTGCCCGGCGCGATCCGCGCCAGGGGATTCGAGGTGGCGATGCGCACGCGGATGAACACGGTCTACCGACTGGCCGGTGCCGTGTCGGCGAAGTGAGGGAATCCGCACGAGCCCGGCGCCGATCGGGCCACCGCGGCGCCCGCCGACTCAGAGCTGCCTGAAAATCGCCGCGGCCACGATGCCGGCGGCAATCGCCGGCAGGGGTCTTCTCAGCAGCAGCATGACGGCGGCCGTGGTCGCCAAGGCCAGTCGAGCGCTGCCGTCGCCCTCCACCGCCAACGGTGCCAGCAGCGCCACCAGCACCGAACCGGACATCGCACCGATGAACTGCCGCACGCGGTCGTTGATGGGCACCAGCGACATCGCGAACACCCCTCCCCAGCGGGTGGCCAGGGTCACGACGGCCATGATGGCCACGACGGTCAGCGCACCGAAACCGACCGTATCAATGCTCATGGCGTCCCTCTGTCCAGAAAGCCCCCAGGAGCCCGCCTGCCAGTGCTCCCACCACGACGTGGCTGTTGTCCGGCAGATACCGATGCGCCATGAGTGACGCGCACGCCGCGACGATCCAGATGACGACCATGCGCAGGTTTTTCCGTCCCCCCACCACCAGGGCCACGAAGAAGCAGCCCATGACCATGTCCAGGCCGAAGCGCTTGGGGTCCTGGATCGCGCTGCCGACATGAGTGCCCATCCAGGTACCTGCCACCCAGAACGACCAGAGGGCGAGGCCACCGCCCAGCAGCACGCCCAGGCCGGGTTGCCCACGATTCAACGCCTGCATGCTCATGGCCCAATTGACATCCGAGGCAACCAGCATCACGCCGTAGCGCCGGGCCGTCGGCACATGACGCAGCCAGGGGTACAGGCTCGCCCCCATCAGGAGATGCCTGGCGTTTATGGCAAAGACCGTGGCGGCCAAGGTCATGATCGGCATCTGCGGCCCCCACAAGTCGAGCACCGCGAACTGTGCCGCACCGGCAAAGACCGTCGTGCTCATGAGAACGATCCAGGACGGGGACAGGCCGGCCTGCATGGCGGCCAGACCGAAAGCCGCCCCGAACACCATCACGAAGACGGCGATGGGAACCGTTTGCCTGAAGCCCATCCAGACCAGCCGGCGATCGAGTTCGCTCAGGCTGGCATCGGTGTCCGTCGTTCTCATCTTCGAAGGCGTTTCTCGAACCAGTGGTGGGCGTACGGATTCGTGTTGTAGGGCGGGATCTCGACGTAACCGTTGCGCGCGTAAAGCTTGCGGGCTTCGGTGAGATTGCGGTGCGTGTCCAGTTGGAGCACCTGCACGCCACCGGCGACAGCGCGTGCTTCGAGCGACTCCAGCAGGCGCTGGGCAACGCCGAGACCGCGGGCGGGCCGAGCCACCCACATGCGCTTGATCTCGCCGTAGCCGCCGTCCTTGATCTTCAGCGCCCCGCATCCGGCGGGTGCCCCATCCAGTCGCGCGACGAGGAACAGCCCCCGTGGCGGCACCAGTTCCTCGGGATCGGCCGACACGGTGAGCGCGGGATCGAACCCTTCGTCGAAATGCTCCTGCAACTCCTGAAAGTACGCCTGGATGCAGGTTCGCGCTTCGTCGCCGAAAGGATCGGAGGGCTCGATCGTCACCGCCGAAGCGCGCAGCAACCGCTCCACTTCGGCCATCGCGGCGAGCAACCGTTCGCGCTGGGAGGGTCCGAGTGGCGCGAGCAGCGAAGCCGCCAGATCCGTCGATCGCTGGTCCAGCGTTGCCCACTCCTTCTTGCCCCTGGCCGTCAACGTTACCCGCCGAACCCGCGCATCGCTCGCATCGCGTCGCGAAGTCGTCAGCTTCTGCGCTTCCAGCGCTCGCAGCATCCGGCTGAGGTAGCCCGAATCCAGCGCCAGGCGCGTGCGCAGCTCGCGTACCGTCGCGCCGTTCTGGCCGATCTCGAAAAGAAGCCGCGCCTCGCCCAGCGGACGTCCGCTGCCCAGGTAGTTCTCCCCGAGCGCACCGATTCGTTGGGTGACCGTCCTGTTGAAACGGCGTACTTGCTGCAGCTGGCTCTCGTCCATTCATCTGACTTTAGTCAGACGTTTTTTTCGTGTCAACCGCGACGAAGTCCCGGTCGGCAGCAGATTGCGGCGTTTGTTCAGTACTCTCGCATTCATGACCACAGCGCTCGCCTCGATCGTCTCTGCATCGGCGCAGGTGGCGGCCACCAGAAGCCGCCTCGCCAAGCGCGACGCGATCGCCGCCCGCCTGCGCGCCGCGATGCCCGACGAAGTGCCGATCGTGGTGGCGTATCTCTCCGGGGAGGTGCGCCAGCGCCGGCTCGGCGTCGGCCATACGGCGTTGCGCGCGGCGCGCGGCGAAGCGGCGACGCAGGCGTCGCTGACGTTGCCCGAGGTGGATGCCGCACTGGCGCGCATCGCCGCCGCGAGCGGCAAACGCTCGGCCGCCGAGCGTGCGGCGCGATTGCGCGAGCTGTTCGCGCGCGCGACCGACGCGGAGCAGGACTTCCTGCTGCGCCTGCTGGCCGGCGAGCTGCGCCAGGGGGCGCTCGAAGGCGTGATGATCGAGGCGATCGCCGCCGCCGCGGCGTTGCCGACGGCCGACGTGCGCCGCGCGGTGATGTTCGCCGGCGACCTGGGCACGGTCGCGCGCGCCGCGCGGGCCGAAGGCGCGAGCGGACTGGCGCGCTTCACGATCGAACTGCACCGTCCGCTGCAGCCGATGCTCGCACAAAGCGCCGACAGCGTTGCCGACGCGATGGCGCGCCTGGGGACCGCGGCGCTCGAGTGGAAGCTCGACGGCGCGCGCGTGCAGGTGCACAAGGCGGGCGACTCGGTCAGCGTCTGGAGCCGCGCGCTGAACGACGTGACCGCCGCAGTGCCCGAGGTGGTCGACGCGGTGCGGGCACGGCCGGTGCGCGCGCTGATCCTCGACGGCGAGGCGATCGCACTCGCGCCCGACGGTGCGCCGCAGCCGTTCCAGGTGACGATGCGCCGCTTCGGCCGCCGGCTCGACGTCGACGCGCTGCGCGCCGAGCTGCCGCTGGCGGTGTACTTCTTCGACTGCCTGCGCCTGGATGACTCGGCACTGGTGGACCGGCCGGCGCGCGAGCGCTTCGAGGCGCTCGGCGCCACGCTGCCGGCGGCCCTCGTCGTGCCGCGGCTCGTCACCGCCGATACCGGCGCCGCCGAAGCCTTCTACGCCGATGCGCTGGCGCGCGGCCACGAGGGCGTGATGGCGAAGGCGCTCGAGGCGCCCTACGAGGCCGGCGGCCGCGGCGCCGGCTGGCTGAAGGTCAAGCGCGTGCGCACGCTCGACCTGGTGGTGCTGGCCGCCGAGTGGGGCAGCGGGCGCCGCCGCGGCTGGCTGTCGAACCTGCACCTCGGTGCACGCGACGCCGCGAGCGGCGGCTTCGTGATGCTCGGCAAGACCTTCAAGGGCATGACCGACGAGCTGCTGCGCTGGCAGACGCACGAACTGCTGGCGCGCGAGACCGCGCGCGACGCCTACACCGTGCACGTGCGGCCCGAGCTGGTGGTCGAGATCGCATTCAACGACCTGCAGGCGAGCCCGCATTACTCCGGCGGGCTGGCGCTGCGGTTCGCGCGCGTCAAGGGCTACCGGCCGGACAAGCGCGCCGACGCGGCCGACACGATCGACACGGTGCGCGCGCTGTACGCGGCGCAGGGCGCGCGCAACGACGTCACGTAGCTGGTGTCTACCGAACGCGCCTGCGCCTGGACCCTCGGCGGACTGCTCGACGACGCGCAGTTCGAGTGCCTGCGCCGCGAAGCACAGACCGTGTTCCGCCCGTTCGTCGAGGCCACCGGGCAGGTCGCGTTCGGGATGCCGGCGCTGCTGATCCGCGCGACGCGGCGCGACGCCTGATGGATACCGGTCCGCACACGAGGCGCCGCGGCTGGCTTGGCGTTGCATAAAAGCCGCAGCAACCCGCCAATTCCTCGCATACGCGCGCATGCCGACACGGATAATCGTCGGTGGAATTGGGGCCGGTCCCGGACGGGGCCGCCGCGTATTCGCCGATCCGCAGCCGCGAGGACTGCCGCGGTTCGTGCGCTTCGATCGCGCAGGATGGGCAGTACCGAACAGCGCCGCTACACACGACTCTCGACGAAGCAACCGGCCAGGATTCGCGCGGCCGGCACGGTGCTGCTCGGCGAGATCCGCGACTATTGCCAGGCCGGCCTGTACCTCGCGTTCGAGCGCCCGCTCGAGGACGACGTGCTGCGCCACCTGGTGCCGGCAGTGGCGGTCGAGGTCGAGTTCGATGCCGCTGCGGGTCTCCCGCCGGCCGTGCACCGCGTGCACGCGCGCGTCGCCCGCAGCCTGGCCACCGGCCTGGCCCTGCAGGTGGCGGCGCTGCCGCACAGCGTAGTCGACGCGTTGCAGGCCGCCGCGGCGGCGAAGCAGGCTCCGGCCGCGCCGACCGGGCGCGCGGTCGACGCAGCGGCGCGCCAGGCGATGCAGCAGGAGTGCAACCGCCTGTTCGGCACCTTCCTGAAGGAGGTACTCGACGAGTTGTTCCGCAAGCTGCCCGGGCAACTGAACGAGGCCGCCGACCTCGCGGTCGGCACGACGCAGCGCCTGCGTTTCGGACAGGCCGGCGCCGAGTTCGCCCGGCAGCGCACGAAGGTGACCGGCCACATCGTCGGTGCGATCCGCGACGCGCTTCGGCAACCGGGCCAGGCAGCGCGGCCCGAGCGCGAGAAAGTCTCGTCGGCCGAGCTCGCGCTGGTCGACGACGAGCAGTTCGAGGACTGGCTGAGCCTGTCGACGGTGGCCCACCAGGTGGAGTCGGAGCTGACGCTGCCGCTGGCCGACCTGCACCGCCGCTACGGCGCGCTGCGCGGGCTCGAGCTCGACCGCACGTCCAATCCGTTCGGACCGCAGGTGATCTGCCGGGCGTTCCAGGACGCGATCCACGCCCACGTCGACCAGCCCGTCGCGGTCCACGCAGTCGCCTACAAGGCGTTCGGCCAGCCGCTCGGGCGCCACCTCCCGCGCCTGTACGAGCAACTGAACCGCGTGCTCGCGCCGCTCGACGAACCGCCGGCGCAGCGTGGCTCGCGGCGCTCGGGCGAGGCGTCGGCGGCCGAAGGGCGCGGCGACGGCGGCGCGCACGGCGTCGGCGCGCATCGGGGTACGAGCGGCGCCGGCGGCGAGTCGAAGAAGGACGCATCGCATCACGGCGGCGCGGCCGAGCCGTCGACCCCGCCCCCCGCGGTGGATCGCGACGACCTCGCGAAGCTCGTCGAGTCGGTGCAGTCGCTGCAGCGGCAGATGCAGGCGGGCGGGTCGGGCGGATCGGTCGACTACAACTTCGATCGCCTGATGGCCTCGCTCGCTCGCGCGCGTGCCGCGGACGGCGCGGCCGCGGCGACTGGCGAGGAGGCGGCCGGCGTATCCGCTCGTCCTGCCGCGTTCGCCGCGCCCGAATCGTCGGGCATCGCGTTGCTGCGAACGATCGAGCGGCTGCTCCAGTCCGGCGCGGGGTCGGCCGCGGGCATGTCGCCGAGCACGTCACCGAGCACGTCACCGGACATGTCGCCGGCGCCGAGAGTCGGCGTCTCCGCGGCCGGAGTTTCCTCAGTCGGCCCTCCGGGGGTCGAACCGGCAGGCGCCTCGGCGCAGCGCGGCATCGCGCGTGCGCCGCCGGCCACGGGCGTCATCGTCGGCAGCGGCCTGTTCGCGGCACCGCAGGCGGGCGGCAGCGCTGGGGCGGCGATCGATCCGCGCGCCTGGCAGGCGCTGATCGATTCGTTGCCGGGCGGCGCCGAGGCCCGGCCCGACGGCGCCGCGTCGGCCGGCCAGGGCATCGCGCCGGTCGGGCCGTCGCTCAGCGCCCGGCTGGTGGCGGCACTGCCGGGGCTGTCGCTGCCCGAGCCCCAGCGGCTCACGCTCGGCAACGCGACGGGTCTCGTCGCGCGGGCGCTGACCGAAACCGACGTCGATTCGGAGATCCAGTCCTTGCTGCGGCAGCTCGAGCGGCCGCTGCTCGCGCTCGCGCTGCGCGATCCGACGCTGGTCGACTCGCCGGAGCACCCGGCGCGACGGATGGTCGACGTGCTCGAGCAGTACGCGATCGCCACCGACGACAAGGGCCGCTTCCAGGACCCGGCGCTGCGCAACTTCCTGCAGCAGGTGGTCGAGCGCGTGGTGCGCGACGCCGACCAGGATCCGACCGTGTTCGAGCGCGCGCACGCGCCCCTGGCGCGGTTGCTCGAGCCGATCCGCGAGACGCGGCGGTTGCGGGTCGCCAGCCTGCAGGAAGTCTGCGAGGCGCGCGAGCGGATGCGCCAGGCGCGACGTCGCGTCAACGACGCGCTCGCGCAGCGTCTCGGCGGCCGCCAGGTGCCCGGCCTCGTGCTGCGCTTGCTGGCCGTCGGCTGGCGCCAGCGCATGATCCTGGCGGCGATGCGCGGCGGCCCGGAGGGCGACGACTGGCAGCAGGCGCTGGCGGCGATCGACCAGCTGATGGACTGGCTCGCGCCCGGCGACGCGGGCAAGCGGGACTGGTCGGCGCAGGCGGCCGGGTTGGTGGGCCGGATCGAGACGGCGCTCTCGGCGGTGGCGATCGACGCCCCGCAGCTCGCCGACTTCGTGGCGCGGCTCGAACAGACGCTGCGCGCGGTCGCGGCGGGCAGCGAGCCGCCCCCCGCCGCACCTTATCCGCTGCCTGCCGCGACGGATGCCGATGCGTTGCCCGACGGCGAGGCCGCGGCGTGGTCGCGGCGGCTGCGCCTGGGAGACTGGTGGCTGGTGCCGCACGAAGGTCGCACGCGACCGATGCAGCTGGTCTGGACCAGCCGGCCTGCCGGCCAGTGCGCGTTCACCAGTCGCTCGCCGAGCTCGCCCGGCAGGTCGCCGACGGCCGGATCAGGCCGTGCGCGGACCAGGATCGCCCGCTGCTCGAGCGCTCGACGTTCAGCCTGCTCGACGAGGGCCGGCAACTGCTGCAGCAGCGTGCGCAGCGCGACGCGGTCAGCGGCCTGCCCAACCGCAAGGGACTGCTCGAGCGGCTACGCCAGGAGCACACCCGCGGTGCCGACGGCGCGCGCAGGGTCCTCGCCGTGCTCGAGTTCGACCAGGTGCGGATGATCGGCAACGCCTGCGGCGGCGATGTCGCCGAGCGACTGACGCGCGAGCTCGCGCAGGCGACGCAGCGATGTGCCGGCGAGCAGGCGGTCGTGGCCAGCCTGCGCGACGACACGCTGGCCGTGCTGCTGCCCGCGGGTGATGCCGGCGACGATGCGGCCAACGCGGTCGCCCACGCAGTGGTCGCGCGACTCGGCGATCACCGCTTCGAGCACGGCGAGCAGCGCTACAGCATCGGCGTCAACGTCGGGCTGGCCGTCTACGAGCCGGCCACCGTCGCGCCCGAGGAAGCGATTCGCCGCGCCGACGCCGCCTGCGCGGCGGCCAAGGCGCAGGGGCGCAACCAGGCGCAGGTCTACGAGCCCGACAGCGTGCACCTGAAGAGCCACGAGTCGCTCGCCGAATGGGCCGGACGGATCGACCGGCTGCTCGAGGGCGAGGGACTGTTCCTGCGCGCGCAGATGGTGATGCCGATCGGCACCGACGCGTCGCTGCAGCCGTATTACGAGGTCCTGCTCGGCATCGAGACCGAGCCAGGCGTGTCGGCCGAGCCGATGAGCTTCGTGCCCGCCGTCGAGCGACTGAAGCGGTCGTACGAGCTCGACCTGTGGGTGATGCGCCAGGTGCTGAAGTGGATCGAGGACAACCGCCGCGTGTTCGACACGATCGGCGGCTTCGCGATCAACGTGTCGCCGCTGTCGCTGGGCAACGCCGAGATCGTCGCGTTCCTGCACGAGCGGCTGTCACGCGCCGGTGTGTCCGCCGGCAAGCTGCGCTTCGAGATCACCGAGACCGCGGCGATCGAGGGCTACGGTGTCGCGCAGGAGTTCATCCGGCAGTTCCGCCGTTACGGATGCAGGTTCTCGCTCGACGACTTCGGCAGCGGCTACACGTCGTACTCGCACCTGAAGAACCTGCAGACCGACACGCTGAAGATCGACGGCTCGTTCGTCAAGGACATGGTCGCGAGCGACAGCGACCGGGCGATGGTCAAGTCGATGCACGACGTCGCGCGCTCGCTCGGCATGCGCACGGTGGCCGAGTACGTCGAGACGCCGATGATCCTCGCCAGGCTGCGCGAGATCGGCGTCGACTACGCGCAGGGCTACGCGATCCACAAGCCCTGCCCGATCAGCGAGCTCGCCGGCTTCTGAACTTCGCAGGCGGGCGCGGGCGGTCATCCTCCGATCGCGCGAATCTTGGCGGCGCAGCGTGCGGCATCGAGCACGTGGCCCGCATCGCGAAACTGCACCAGGGCGGCCTGCAACCGGCGCCTCGCTGTTTCGGCACCCATGCCGCGGGCGAGCGAGAGATGAGCTTGCACCTCCGCGTGGGCGGCGTGCCATGCCGGCAGTCGCATGACGACCCTGGCGAGATAGGCACTTTGCGCCTCGAAGCTCGCGGCCCGCTCGAGGTCGCCGGCGCGCGCGGCTGCGATGGCCGCCGGCACCGCGAACGTGATCCGGCAGCCGGGACAGGTTTCGAGCGGGCCGCGTACCGCGTCGACCGCATCGTCGAGCGCCCAGCGGCCTTCGCCTTGCAGGTCGGCAAGCGCGATTCGCGTGCCATAGATGCGGTCGAGCAGGTGAAAGCCGACATCGGTCTGGCGCGCGAGATCCAGCGCTTGATCGATGCGCTCGCGCGCCTCGTCGAGACGGCCGCGGTACATCGAGACTTCGGCCAGTCGCTGCAGCGCGAACGACTCGCCGGTGGCCGCTGCGGCCTCGCGGTGCAGCGCCGCGCCTCGCGTGAGGTCGCGTTCGGCGGCATCCAGATCGCCGCACAACAACTCCGCTTCACCGCGGATCGTCACGCCGAACGCCTGGCCGCGCACGGCGCCCAGCCGGGCCGCTTCGTCGGCGAGGCCCTGGGCAAACGCGATCACCTCGGGGTACGGCCGTGCGCCATAGAGGAAGCGCTGCACCATGCAGAGCTGGCCATCGAACACGCGAACCGCCAGGTGCGGCAACTGGCTGGTATCGTGAAGGTCGGCACGGACGGTGCGGTGCAGTTCGCCGCGCGCGTGCGCGGCCGCGGCATGAGCCCAGGACGCGATCACCACCGCGGCCGTATCGCCCGATGCGAGTGCAAGGCGGCGCGCTTCAGCCGATTTCGCGCTGCCGATTTCCGGTCCCACTGCGCCCAATGCGGCAGCGCCGCTGTACGCCAGAGCTTCGCACAGTTTGCCTTCGGCGGTGCTGGGTGACAGCCCCTGCAGCGCCCGTACACCGCCCTTCGGATCGCCCTGCTTGATCTGCGCCAGCGCCGCCTTCACGCGCAGATCGTCGGCCAGCGCGCCGCCTTCGGCCTCGGCGGCAGCGCGGTAGGCGGCCACTGCCCGTGGGTCGCCCAACGCATCGAGCGCCTCGGCGCGCATGCGCAGTCCCTCGGCGTGCCGGGCGTCGTGCGCGAGCACGGGTTCCAGATGACGCAGCGCGTCCGTGAACGCCGCCACGCGCAATGCGCTTCGGGCAGCCGCCAGCAGCCAGGGAACGGCCTCGCGCACGCTGCCGCCATCCAGCCAGTGCCGGGCCACCAGCGCCGGCGGAACATCGAGCGCGGCGAGCCGCCGCGCGATGTCGCGGTGCAGCTTGATCCTTCGGTGTGGCGGCAGCTGCTCGACGAGCGCCTGCCGAACGAGCTCGTGGCGGAACCGATAACGTGTGTCGCCGACGATCACCAGCGTACCGCTGCCCAGCGCGGCGTCGAGCAGCGCGAACGTTTGCGCCTCGCTGACCGGTGCCAGCGCGAGCGCGGTGAGAGCGTCGAACTCGTCGTTCGCGAGAGCGAGCTTGCGCAGCAGCTCGAGCGCAGTGTCCGATACGTCGCAAAGGCGTCCGGTGATGGCGTCGGCAACGCTGGCGGGCAGGCGCACCGACATCCCTCCCGCGCAGCGCGCGAGCTCGAGCGCAACGAAGGGATTGCCGTCTGCCAGCGCAACGATGCGATCGAGCACGGCTTCGTCCATCGGCGCGGCACTCGCCTGGCCGATGAGCACGCGCAACTCGGCTTGCGTGAGCGGCTCGAGCTCGAGCTCCCACAGCCGTTGCGCCGACGCGAGCCTGGCAATCCCGCGTGCCAGCGCAGAACCGGGCGCTGGCGGCCGCGCGGCGAGCCACACGGACGTCGGCGGACCCGCTGCCACGAGGTGCAGCACGACATCGACCTCGGCGTCGTCCAGCCAATGCGCATCGTCGATCTGCAGCATCACGTTGCCGCCCTTCGAGGCGGCGAGCAGCAGTCGGCGGAATGCACCGATGACCTGGTGCCGGCTCAGCGGTCCGGGCAATGCGGGCGCCGGCCCGACCAGAGGCGTGAGCATTGCCAGCACCGCGCGCGCCGCCGATCCGACGGCATCGAGCAGGTCTCGCCGCGCGAGCACGAGCTGCTCGACCACCGCGGCAAGGGCGCCGTAGGGGCGGCCGGGCAGCACGGCCGCGACCGCGACGACAGTCCAGCCCTGCGCGCGGGCGTCGGCGGCGAACTCGCGGCCGAGCGCCGACTTGCCGATGCCGCCCGGTCCGCGCACCATCATGCCGGCGGGGCGCCGGTACGGTGGCAGCGCGAGCCATGCATCGAGGCGGGCACGCACGAGCTCGCGGCCGACGAACGCGGGGCCAGGGTGCTCGAGCCCCTCCACTGCGCGTCGGTAGAGCGCCTGACTGGCGGCGTCGGGCATCACGCCGAGCACCTGCTGCAGCGCGCCGCGCAGCCTCGCGTACCAGCGAATTGCCGAAATGCGATTGCCGGCTGCCAGCTCGCGGGCGATCAGCTCGCGGTGCGCGGGTTCGTCGGTGGGCTCCATCTCGGCCAGTGCTTCCCAGCGTCCTGCGGCGCGCAGCAGCGCGATCTGCAGCGAACGCAGGCGTTCGCGGGCCGGCTCCGTCCACGCTTCGTAGCGTGCCGCCGGCAACAGGTCGCCGACGTAGAGCGCCGCCGCTTCCGCGCATGCAGCCTCGTCACCCGACGCCAGCGCCGAGCGGGCACGCTGCTCGAAGACTTGCGCGTCGACGTGCACGTCGAGTTGCGGTGCGAGCACGACCTCGCCGCCCTGCAGCACCACGCCGTCCTGGCGGCCGAGCGCCTGGCGCGCGAGGTGGGCGGCCTTGCGCAGGTTGGCGGCACCGGCGTCGGGGCCGAGATGGGGCCACAGGCTCTCGATGGCCTGCTCGCGTGCCAGCCGCCGACGGCTCGAGAGCGCGAGCAGTTGCACCAGGTGCGTGGCGCGCAGGCTGGGCCAGCGATCGTCGGGAATCGCCATGCCGGCCACGGCGACCGAAAAGGTGCCCAACAGTCGCACCTCCAGACGGACCGCGGCCTTGAACGACGGTAGCTCGGCGTTCATCGCGTTCCATTTTCTTCCACCTTGCAGGCCATCACAACGACGCCTGCCGCGAGGAACGTTCGAGGAACGCTCGGCGTCGATGCTGGACTTTCCTTCAACCCCGCGAGGAGCTTGCGATGTGTCCCGATCTCGATCCCTCCGGCCCGAATGCCGGCCTCGTCGAGTACGAATCCTGGCTGCGCGACGTTCCGGACTACCGCCCTGGAGCCTCGTCCACGCCTCCATCCCTGTACGAACGCCTTGGCGGTGCCGAACGGATCGCGGCCATCGTCGATGACGCACTCGATCGCCACGCCGTCAATCCACTGCTCGCGCCGCGCTTTCGCGGCAAGGACCTGCCCAGACTGAAGCAACTCGGCACCCAGTTCTTCTGCATGGGTTCGGGCGGTCCGCAACGCTACGAAGGTCGAGACATGCGGACCGCCCATGCCGGCATGAACGTCAGCGAGCAGGAGCTGGTCGCCGCGATCGACGACTTCGTCACCGCGATGCGAGCCCAGGGCGTCGGCGCTGCCGAGGTCAACGAGGTGGTCGGCATGCTCTATTCGGTGAAGAACGAGGTGCTGCGCACGTAGCGCGCTCGAGGCCGGCCGCGGAAGCGCTGCGACCAGGAAAAAAGCCAGGCCGAGCGGCCTGGCTTTCGTATCGGTGGTGGCGGAAGGTTGTCGTTAGCAAGAGCTCGCCGTTGAGCTTACGAGCAATGCCGCGGGCATCTGCGGGCCTGTGGGCGCAGCGCCGTCGACTTCCGCTCCCGATCACGACCGGGTAGGCGGCCACAGGCGTGCTGTGTGCACCAGGGCCAAGATCCACACGGCGTCGGCCTGCACTTCGTAGACCAGGCGGTAGCTCTCGTGCGGGATCAACTCGCGAGTGCCCGGGATTTGTCCGGGCCGTCCCATCAGGGGGTGCTCGGCCAGTCGACCGACGGCTGCCCCGAAAACCTCATCCATGCGGATGGCGGCGAGCGGGTTGTCCGGGGCGATGAAGTCGACGATGTCGGCGCGGTCCTGCTCGGCGGCGAGGGTCCACAAGACCCTCATGCGTCAGCGGTGCCTGCTCTGGCCCGCAGTGCGGCGCGACGGGCAGCAGAGCGTGCCTCGACGTCGGCGCTACTCGCGACTCGGCCAGAGGCGATCTGCACGCGCGCCGCATCGACCTTGGCGCGCAAGAACGCGTCGTACTCACGTGCCTGCTGTTGACGCTCGATGAACTCGCGCATCAGTTCGCGCACCACCTGCGACGCCGGGCGGTGGCTGGCCTCGGCCTCGGCCATGAAGGCATCGCGCAGCTCAGGCTCCAGCTTCATGGTGAACACGGCTTCCTTGGACATGACCTGCTCCGGAAGTAGGTATGCAAGAAGTATATACAAAGTCAACATCATGATCCGGCGCCCAGCGCCCCTGGCGTCGATCCGGCGGCGGAGTTTTCCGGTGATCCGGACGCCTGGTTTTCAGAACCGGTGCGACAGTCCGGCGCTCTTGAGGACGCTGTTGGCCGTGTACCTTGACTTGCAGTTGTAAGGCACCGTCACCGTCTCGCTACCGTCGGCGTTTCGCCATATTTCGGGTGAGCCCTTGCCGGGCCGAAGGAAACGCCAGCCGGCCTCACTGAGCAGTCTCGTCAGCGGCTCGTAGTAGCCCTTCATGCGGCGCAGGGGACTGCGCTGCGCATGATGATCTTCGTGTCGGTCTTGGGCGGAGCGCCGTCGAGCCGCGCCCGCAGCAACTCGGCGGCAGCGCTTACGATCTCGCGCTGCATTTCGTCGAGTGTTTCGGCCTCAACGTGCAGGCCGTTCAGGCTGGAGTCCGAGACGAAATAGACGCCGGCCTCGGGATCGAACTGGATCTCGACCCGGATCTCGACAGGGAAACCCCGCCGTGCAAGCGCCCGCCAGCCCGGCCACCACGGTCGCGCTGCCAGTGCCATGTCTCTCCCTGTTGGTACCGTCTGTCCCGCAGAACAGGGAGTTTGATGGTGCCACATATCGGGCCGGACAGTCGCGAATTCCCCCGTCCGGCGCCGTGACCGACGGACAAGCGGCGCATCGGCTCAACAGGCGTTCCAACGGCGGGACACCCGAGAAACGCGCCGCCCTCTCCGCCGCCGGCCTGAGCCCGTCACATGGGGCTTTCATTCCCCATAGCGTCCCCAAGCGCTGCGAAATCCTGAAAAAGTTCGGGCCTGCTCACTTGGCAGGCCCCGTCTTTATTGGTGGAGCGGAGGAGGCGAAAATCCGACATGTGATTTTTCAGAGGAGCTAGCACTGATGCGGGTTTCCGGGCGATACTCTGTCCCCTCATACTGTCCCCTCACCTCCTCCGTATGACCCGCCCAAGCCCTTCATCGCAACGTCCGAGAAACCCGTCCCGCATGAAACTGCGGGGCGGCATCTGGTGGCTGAAGCTCACCATCCCGCGCGCCCTTCGCGTGCACTACAAGTCGTCCGGCGGGAAGCCACGCACGCACATCGAGGAGTCCCTCCGGACCGGCGACCGCACGGCGGCGATGAGCGAACGGGATATGCGGGTGGCGTACTGGCAGGCTGAGTTCCGAAGGCTCGCGCGCGAAGCCGACGGGACCGTGCAGGCGTCCTCCTTGGCAACCCGCGCGGCGCACTGGCGGGAGGCCTTACGGATGGCCGCCAACAGTAGCGACTTCGAGGCCGTGCAGGGACTGGTCACCGACGAAGCCGAGGAGATCGAGCAGCGGCAGGGACCGGAAGCGGCGCAGCAGTTCGCGAAGCTCGCGCAGGCGACGGAAGTGCCGACCATGCGTGAAGCGTGGAAGGCCTGGATCGATGCCGGTGAACTCAACGAGTCTACGAAGGGCAAATACAAGCTCGCCTTCGAGGAGTTCATGGGGCGCCTGCAAGTCCCCGATCTGCTCCTTCGCGATGTCACCCGAAAGGTGGCCCAGGACTATGCCGACTGGCTGAACACCGAAGCGAAGAGCGCGCACGGCGGCCCGCTCGCGTACAGGACCAAGAAGGACAGGATCACGGCACTCGCAAGCTTCTGGGGCGACTACGTCGAACGCAGGCACCTTGTGAAGGATGGCCGTAACCCGTGGCACGAATTGAAGATCACGGGACAATGGAAGCCGTCGGACGGACTCGCGGGAAGGAAGCGCCCGTACCGAGACGAAGAACTGCTCGCGCTCATCAACGGCCCGGAGGTGCGCCTCGGCGAGAAGACGCGGTACCCGAAGGGGACTCTTTTGGAGCTTCTCGCGCTCGGCCTGTACACGGGCGCCCGGCTCGATGAAATCTGCTCGCGCAAGCTCGGTGAAGTGCTCCCCTCGGACAACGGCTTCCGCCTGCACATCACCGGCTCGAAGACAGAAGCAGGTATCCGGGTCATACCGGTCGTCCATCCGATTGCTGTCGGAATCCTGCGAAGACGCATCGGGGATCGGAGGGACCGGAACGCGCAACTGTTCGCCGAGTTCATCCCCGGAGGTCGCGACAGGAAGCTTTCGTGGTATCCGCAGAGGGCCTTGGGGCGTTACAGGGATGCAGTAGGACTCGGAGTCGAGACGGACTTCCACTCGACGCGGCGCAACTTCATCACTCGGCTTGAAGACGCTGGCGCGTCTCCCCTCGCGAGGGATCGCTACGTCGGGCATACGCCAAAGGACCTAGCATCGAGGGTGTATTCCGGCGGGAGCGAATCGCAATTGCTCCGGATCGCGGAGACGATCAGTTATCCGAAGGAGATTGAGGAGGCGCTGTACGGGGCGCTCGGTATCGCGCCCAGTGCCTCCTGACTGCCCCGTGCGGGTCGTCCCTCATCGCACTGCTTTTCAGATGGAGGGCTTGATCGCTCGCAACTGGTCTTCGATTTGGCTGCGAGTGTCCCGATCTGTGTAAAAGCGAACGACCGCTGTTGCTGCGACTTGGGTAACAGCGGCGGCCCTCCACACCTCAGGCAGCTTGTGCTTAACACCGTCGAATCGATCCGCGACTTCGGGGAAGACGCTCGCCAATTGAGCGACCGTTGCGAATTCTTGTTGATTGGTTACGTCGAAACAGGCTCCCGCAATGTCGGTGATCCTGTGCTGGAAGCGCCTCTTCAATTCCCTATCGTTGAAGCCCTTCTCGTGCACCAGAAGCGCCTTCAGGAGAATCTCGGTTGCTTCGCGGAAGCCCAAGGCAGCCCGAGCGTTCGGACGCGGCGTGAGTAGTTGGGCGATTGCCCCGCGAAGCGCACGATCACCGCTTGCGAGGAAGGCAGCGGCCCTTGGGGAAAGCTGCTTGGTAGCGTCAAGGTCACTGATGCCATAGCCGTAGTCCAAGCAGTCCGCCCAGTACCGCGCGAAGCGGCAGTAGTCTTCGGCGGCGCGCGCCACCTCCACCTTCAGGCCCTTCGGCATGGTGGATAGGCTATCAAGCGCGGCGAGCCGGTACTCACCGAAGCCGTGCGGAATCTCCACAGGCCAGAAGCAAGCATCAAAGTAGAAGGCGCCCATAAACAAGGCACCGATTGCTTGCGTGCCCTGCTGCGTGTGCTGTACGAACCAGTCGGAGATCGCGGTACAAAGCTTCGACGGAACCACGACTGAGCATTTGAACTCGGCGCTGAATTCTCTGATGGCCCTCATGGGTCGATGCGTGGGTGGAACCTCTTCCGCTCGATAACGCGCATTAGCTTCCTTCAACCAAGCGTCGAGTATTTCAGGCGTAATCGTCCGATGAGGACGCGGCGGGCGCGAAGTATCGTCAATCACCGATGATCTCCATACAGCCCCCTGCTGTCCTTCTGCGTGTTCGGGCGAAATGGTATGCCCCTGTGCCGTTGAGTGGAAGACGCGCGCCAGCTACTACCTGTAGTGCCCTACAAGTGCCCTTGAAGGTGCCTCGGAAGGAGGTCGACGATTCCCCATCCGCCCTCGTGGCGCTGGACGAAAATGCCACAAAATTTCGAGCACCCATCCGCTATATCACACCAGTACGCTACCCCCGTGGGGGTACCCGGCGCACGCATGCCGGGTGCCTTCAAGCGCGCCTTCAAGTTCCAGCGGGGCGCCTGCCAGATATCCAATCGGCCGGCACTGCATTTCTCATCAGCGGCGCTCGGCCGCGCCAGCGGCGCTCGACCTTTCCTCTTCGCGTACCGTAACTCTTCCCCTCGTCCCCTTGTTCTTCGCTTCGTGCCTGTGTAGCGTCCCGATTCCCACACACACACACACACAGCGGGAGCAGCGACATGGAAATCAGAATCAACGGCGCATCCGGCGAGACGGCCTTTCACTTCCATCGTGGCCCAGGCTTCGTGTACCTGAAGCTCGGCCGCCGGGATTGGTACTGGCAACTACGCGGCGGTCAGCAGCTACGGTAGGCCAGCACTCAAGGGGCGCCTTCAGGCGCGGCTAGCGCCGCAGGTGTCCTCTTTTCGTTTCTCGCCTTGCGGTCACTGCGCTGCCGGAGCGGCATGGGCGGCATAGGACTTCGTGAAGGACTTGTATCCGACAAGCGGCGCCACCGCCTGATGCAGGCGAACGGCGAACGGTTCCACGATCGCCCAAGAGGGAAAGGTCTTGAAGCCGGTACGTATGTACCTTAGCTCATGGGCATTGTTGATTTCGGCCAGTAGATGAAGCGCGGCTTCGTCGTTCTCGTGCTGCCTGAAGACGTCGAATAGTCCGAGTTCCTTTGCTTTGCGATAGCACGCCTTGAGGCTGTGCCCGTACTTCAATCGAAGCTCCCTTACCGTTAGGCCTCGGTGACGAAGGAACGCCTTCAGCGTTAACTCGATCGAGTGCGAGGCAAGGTAGTAGGCAGGAATCGGCGACACGCATTCGCCGCCGGCTCGCGCTCCGATTGTCTCGTCCACAAGGATCGCCGCTTCAAGGTATTCGTAGGCGTACCTTGCCAGTCCGCGCGCCGTTGTCCGCTCTTCTTCCGCTTGGGGGTCGCCGACCATTTCAGATCCGCTGCCGTCAGCCGGCGGAAAGAGTAGCAGGACGGAGGGTCTCGCCGGCCTGCAGGGATGGGCCTAGAAGCTCCGAACGAGGCGCACCAAGGGGTAGCAGCCCTCGACCCTCATCGTCGCCTTCCAGGCCCTTTCCGTGCCCCTGCAAGGGGCGTCAACAATCGACCGTTTTCTGACGGGTACCGTAGGCCCCTCTTCATGGTGTCAACAAAATAGCCCTTGACACGATGACATGTCTTCTGAATGATGACAGCGTTTGTTGACACTAACGGAGAAGGAACGACATGAACGCAACGGCCACAGCAGCAGGCCGGCTCTTTGGCTACGGGCGGGTCTCGACCACGGACCAGACGCCCGAGAACCAGCGCAGGGAGCTTGAACAGGCAGGCTTCGCGATCGACCTGCGTCGATGGTTCGCTGACACCATCAGCGGCAAGGTCCCGGCCATGCAGCGGCCACAGTTCGCGAAGCTGATAGACCGGATCGAGGAAGGCGATTCGCTCGTGGTGGCGAAACTCGACCGGCTTGGACGGGATTCCATGGATGTCGAGCAGACGCTTCGCTACCTCGAAGAGCGCGGGGTATCAGTGGTCGTGCTGCAGCTTGGGAAGACGGACCTGACTTCGTCGGCCGGCAAGCTCATCCGTAGGGTACTAGGCGCAGTGGCGGACATGGAGCGGGACCTGCTGATCGAGCGCACCCAAGCCGGCTTGGCGAGGGCGAAGGCCGAGGGGAAGCAGCTTGGGCGGCGGTGGAAAACGACCGAGGAACAGCGGGCCGAAATCCGACAGCGGCATGAGGCGGGGGAGGCTGTCAGTGCACTGGCGAGGGACTTCGGGATCAGCCGGGGAAGCGTCCTGAACGCCGTTCGGCGCACCGCTGACGCGACTGGCTGAAGGGCGCCGTAGCTGCTACCGAAGAGCAGCGCTCGGCGGGGCCTTGCGGGACACCTGCAGGGGCACTGCCGGGGGGAAGGCGGGGTTTTCGGCTCCCTAAGGGAGAGACACGCACCTGATACGCTTCAAAAGTGGCGGGTTTTCAAGACCTTCCGAGAGAAGACGCGCGCCTTCTGCAAATCGAAAAGGCGGGGTTTTCAAGACCTGGCGGAGAGACACGTACCACCGTCGATGCCAGCGTAATCGGCTGCACTGGTTCCTGAGTACCCAAGTATTTCAGTCGGGTATTTACGACGGTCCTCCCAGACCCTTTCCAGACCCCTGAAAGCCACCTTCCATCCGCCCTGCGCGACGCTGGCGCTGGCACTGCGGCCAGCCTTCTAGGCAACAGGCAGACAACACGAATTCCACGGGAAATGTGGCATGAGAGTCGCCCTGCCGGCCCTCCCGGAAAACTAAGTGCCCTCAGCACTAGCAGCAGTCTCTTTCTTATAGTCCCAAGGACACTTATTCGAAGGACCCTTTCCGGCCCTTCCACGCAGACCCTCACGACCCCATCCAGTGAACCGCCAGGCCTCCTACAGGAACGCCTGAAGGCTAGCCTTCGTTCGCCCTCTGAGCGCCGTAGCTGCGATGCCAGCGGCATCTACTAGGTCGTGTTAACACTAATTGACCATGCAACGCTGATGAGCGAGACTGCTCGGCATGGAAATCACACCCGAGCAATTCGCCCGCATCGAGCACTGTCTGCCGAGGCAGCGCGGCAACGTCAGCATGAGCAACCTGCAGGTGATCAACGCGATGCTGTACGTGGCCGAACACGGCTGCAAGTGGCGCGGCCTGCCCAAGCGGTTCGGCAACTGGCACACGGTCTACACGCGCATGCGCCGCTGGACCCGGGCGGGTGTGCTCGACAAGATGTTCGAGGAATTGCAGCGCGAGCAGTTGGTGCGCATCAGGATCGAGGCGGTGTCGCTGGACAGCACGAGTATCAAGGGGCATCCCGACGGTGCCGGCGCTCTAAAAAAAACGGCCCGCAGGCCATCGGCAAGTCACGAGGCGGATGGAACACCAAGGTTCATATGGTTGCCGCGGATGCTCGAACGGCCGTGACGTTTGGCCTGTCGCCCGGTCAGGCGCACGATGCGCCCGAGGGCCGGCGACTGCTCCAGGCGCTGGGGCCGACGAATCGGCCGGTGCACTTGATCATGGACCGTGCCTACGAAGGCAACGAGACGCGTCAGTTGGCGCTGGAACTCGGTTTCATCCCGGTCGTGCCGCCGTTGAAGACGCGGATCGATCCGTGGGAGTACGACCGGGAAATGTACAAGCGCCGAAACGAGGTCGAGCGGCTGTTTCGGCGACTGAAGGGTTACCGGCGCATCTTCTCGCGCTTCGAGAAACTCGACACGATGTTCCTCGGCTTTCTCAGCTTCGTGCTGGTCGCCGATGGCCTGCGGAATTTGTGTTAACACACCCTAGTCGCAGCGCTAGGTGCGGCTCTGACACAGGACACCATCAACGATGAACACCGATCCTTCCTTTCGTCTCTCCACACTCGCCAGCGCGATCCGGCAACTTCACCGACCACAGGCACAGGCACGAAGGGCCAAGCTTCCCAGTTTCCCTCAAGTCCTGACAGTCGATCAGATGGGCGTCGCAAAGCTCGCCTGCGATCTCGCCCTCGATCACATGGAAGCGAACGGGAACGTCATCGGAGAGGCGCAGGGAACGGTCCTCCTCGGCCTACTGAAGCTGTACTGCGAGATGCTCTTCGGTCACCTGAAGGGTCGCTTCGGGGTACCTGTACCCACTGGCTACGGAAAGACGACAAGCGCCGCTGCACTCATCGTCGCCCTTCACAAGGCGAAGGTTACCGATAGGCCGCTTGCGGTAGCTGCGTCTCGCGTCGAAGCCCTCTGCGACTTGAGAGCCGATATCGACGTCATCGCTCGAAGGGCTGGATGTCTCGAAGGACTGGCAGACAAGATCGGAATGCATCACTCCTACTCCGATGCTGTCTTTCCTCCTACCGAAGGCAACGAGCGCCGACAGTTCCTGCTGGTCACGCAAGCGCAGCTTTCGGCAAGCTCGAAGGCCGAAACTGTCCTTGCGCATGAAAGCGGCGCCGACAGGCTTGTGATTTGGGACGAGAGCCTTCTTCCGTCTTCGGTCTTCGCAATCGACCTTCAGGAAGCCTTCGGAGGCGCTGCGGCCGTCCTGTCGGATGCAACGTTTCATGCAGCGGTCTCCGAAGCTGCCGCATGGTTCACGGACGCACAAGATCGCCTTCTGTCTGCACAATCGATCGACGCAACGGAAGGAGCAGTCATCAGCCTTCCGCCCATCGACGACGAGAAGCACAAGCGCCTGAGATCGTCGATTGCGTCTCACCGCTACAGCGATGTCCTTCTGCCCCTCCTCGACATGGCAGGCGGAAAGGTGCGCGTGAATCCTCGTCGCAATGCAGAAGGCTCGAAGGGAGCCGTAGTCACCTTCCGGGTGTCCGTCCCCGATTCCCTTGAGCGGATTGTCATCCTTGACGCCAGCTTTCCGATCAATCGGCTCTATGAGGTTGACCGAAGAGTGACACC
Organism: Burkholderiaceae bacterium; assembly: GCA_023383035.1. Lineage (GTDB taxonomy): Bacteria > Pseudomonadota > Gammaproteobacteria > Burkholderiales > Burkholderiaceae_E > Zeimonas. Next base: position 22,433 of record JAHDYE010000033.1, read on the forward strand.
GTGGACCGAGAGTCCTTCCGTTCGGCACCTTGCCGGCGAATTGGACCTTCAACACCTGAAGGACTACTCGCAGGTCACTATCCGGCACATGAGACGCGGCGGCGGAAGGTCTTCCGTCGAGAATGATCTCGTCCGGGGAGGAGGGAAGCTGATGGCTGATGTCGTTCGTCTCATAGACGAAGTGCCCTCCGACGAATCAGTGCTCATCTTCACCTTCAAGCATCGCGGTCGTTCAGCAGACCTTCCGGCAGCCCTTCGAGCTTCCTTGAAGAAGGGCGGCGTCGATCTCGATGCGAAGGTACCTGTCGGAAAGGACGGACAGCTTCGGTCGCGAATCAACATCGCAACGTGGGGACAGGAATGCGGGACGAATGCCTTCGCGCACTGCAAGCACGTCATTCTGCTAGGGGTCCTGCGGTTGTCCTTCGGGGAGCTTCTCGGGCGCTATCTCGCAGCAAGCGAGAACCTCGGCGCGGCGTATCCCAAGACGACGGAAGAGGAAGTCATGCTCGGCCATCTCGGGCACTCGATCTATCAGGCTGCGTCTCGGGGAGCCTCGCGTTCGACCGATGCGCAAGGCAATGCGGGAGAGATGAACCTCTGGCTTGTCGAAGCCGATCCGAGAATCCGAGAGGAAATCGAGAAGGTCATGCCAGGGTGCCATTGGGGGGACTGGCAAGGCGACTACAGCCGAGCGAAGGCTGACCCGAAAGCGAAGCTCTCGCCGAAGACCGACAGCGCCTTTGCGGCAGCGGTCGAGTATCTAGAAGGGATCCCGCAGGATGTCGTGGAAGTATCAACCGCAACCGCGCTTCGCTCGATCCGCCAGAATTCTGATGTCACAAAGAAGGTCTGGCGAGCAGTCCGCGAGCGATTCATCGAGTCCCCGGTAAGGGGATGGATGGTCGCCCCGAACGGGTCGCGATCCTTCATCCGCACGTCTGCAATTCACAGCGCAGAGATCGAAACGGCCCTTGCGCTCTTCGAGAACGAGGACGACGAGGCCCTAGCGGCTGAGCAGTAGCGCCGCGTAGCTGCTGGCGCCGCGTAGCTGCTAACGCAGCACCCTTCACTTTCTCCTGCTCCTCTCTCTGCGTCATCCCTCGCGGGAGGCCTGCGCGCGCCCACCGCATCAACCTTCAAGGACCCCTTCATGACCCCCTTCGAGGATCCCTTCAACGATCCTATCCGTCCCTCTGGCGACGGCCTTACGCCCACGCAGTACCGCATCGCGAACGAACGGCTGCAGTGTTCTGTTCACGGCTGCCGCTCCAAGCGCAACGGACCGACTCCGTACTGCCTCCCGCACTACCGAAAGATCGTAAGCGTCCGGCCATTCCATCTTGACGGGCTGCCGTCATTGGGCACGGGGGTCA
>JAHDYE010000034.1:0-12995 GCA_023383035.1 Burkholderiaceae bacterium
GCGCCCCAGAACGCGCCGACCAGCGATGCCGTCTTCAGCAGCGGCAGGTTCAGCGGCAGCTTCGGAATCTCGCCGGCGGCGAAGCCGATCACCAGATGCCGGCCCTCCCAGGCGATCGAGCGGAACGCCTGTTCAGTGTACGGGCCGCCTACCGGGTCGTAGATCACATCGGGCCCCCTGCCCCCGGTGAGCGCCTTGATGCGCTCGCGCAGGTCTTCGGCGGCATAATCGATGGTGGCGTCGGCGCCGTGCTCGCGGCACAGCGCCAGCTTGTCCTGGCTGGATGCCGCGGCGATCACGTGCGCACCCAACGCCCTGCCGATCTGCACCGCGGCGATGCCGACGCCGCCGGCCGCGCCCAGCACCAGCAGCGTCTCGCCGGCGGCGAGCTTCGCGCGGTCCTTCAGCGCGTACAGGCCGGTGCCGTAGGCCAGCACGTAGGCCGAAGCGGCAGGGAAATCCATGCCGTCCGGGATCGGCACCACGCGAGCGGCCGGCGCGACCAGTTGCTCGGCGTAGCCGCCGAACGGCGTGTTGGCGATCACGCGGTCGCCCGGCTTCCAGGGCCCCGCGCCCTCGCCCACCGCCGCGACGACACCGGCCACCTCGGCGCCGGGCGAGAACGGCAACGCGGGCTGCAGCTGGTACTTCTTCTGGATGATCAGCGCATCGGGGTAGTTCACGCCCGCCGCGTGCACGTCGATCAGCACCTCGCCCGCGCCCGGCACGGGCGAAGGCACGTCCTCGATCACCAGCGATTCGGGCGGCCCCCAGGCCTTGCACAGCACGGCTTTCATGCGAACACTCCCCCAGTGACAGGACCGGCGCGCTCGCCGGTCCCCGGTGACGATCACCGGCGATCATAACCGGCCGTCCAGTCGTCGAGCTCGCCCTGCCCGTCGTCATGACGGCGCCCGCTATACTCGAAGCCCTCCGGAAGCGTGGCCGAGCGGTTTAAGGCACTGGTCTTGAAAACCAGCGACGGGGCAACCCGTCCGTGAGTTCGAATCTCACCGCTTCCGCCACACCGGGAAAACGGCTCGAGGATCCACAGGGCCCGACGGGTCCCCGACGCGACGACTCTCTCGAAGTGAGGGCCGAGCTATACGGGTTTGCGGCTCCTGTCCGGAGCCGCTGCGACGGGGCCGAACGCCCCATCGGCTCGCATCTCGGCCAGCCGCGCGTCATCGCAGCCGAGCACCTCGCGCAGCACCTGCTCCGTGTGCTGCCCCAGATGCGGCAACACGTTGCGAGCCTCGGTACGGCACGCGGACAGCTTGTACGGAAGGTTGGCGACCTTGAACGGCTCGGCCGTGGTTCCGAGGGTGGCCATCAGGGCACGGTGCACGGCCTGCGGGTCGGACATCGCCTCGCCGACGGTCCGGTAGCGCGAACAGGGAACGCCTGCATGCATCAGCGTCTGTTCGCATTCGAGCGCGGTGCGCTGAGAGGTCCAGCCTTCGATGATCCCGAGCAGCGCGCCCCAGTTGGCCTCCTTCTCGGCGACTGTGGCAAAGCGTGCATCGGTCTTGCCCTGCGGGAAGCCGATCACTTCGAACAGCGCCGCGAGATTGCGGGGCGTGATGGCTGCGACCATCACCCAGCCGTCGCTCGCGCGCACCGGCTGGTAGACCTGGCGCTGCCGCTCGGCGGGAAACTGCGCATTCTGCAGCTCGTAGATCAGCATCCCCAGCACCGAATCCATCAGCGACACATCGACGCACTGCCCGCGCCCGGTGCGGTGTCGCTGCAGGAGCGCCGTCTGGATCGCGCTCGCCGCGTGAATCGCCCCCAGGACATCGGCGATGAAGATACCGTTGTTCGCCGGCCGGGAGGCGTCTTTCTGGTAACGCGCGAAGGCTTCCTCGTAGCCCGAAGCTGCGTGAATGATCGGCGCATACGCCGGGGCCTGGGACATCGGTCCGCTCTGGCCGAACCCCGAGATCGAGCAGTAGACGAGACGCGGGTTGTCGCGAGCGAGCGTCCCGTAGTCCAGCCCCAGCCGCTTCATCACACCGGGCCGGAAGTTCTCGACCACGACGTCGGCCCGGCTGGCAAGTTCAAAGGCCGTCCGCCTTCCCGACGGCGTATGCAGATCGAGCACGGTGCTTCGCTTTCCGCAGTTCATCGACGCGAAATACGTGCTGATACCGCTCCGGAACGGCGGACGATGCCTCACCATGTCGCCTTCGGGCGGCTCGATCTTGATCACATCGGCACCCGCATCGGCGAGAACGCGCGTGCACATCGGACCCGACATCACGATCGTGAAGTCGACGACGCGGATGCCGGCCAACGCATCGACCGGCGCAGACGCAAGTTCGGTCTCCATGACGATCTCCCGACGGCTATCTTGGCAGGCCGAGCGCGCGCTGTGCGATCAGGCTGCGCTGGATCTCGTTGCTGCCGATGCTGATCACCCACATCAGCGAGTGGCGCAGCTTCTGCTCGAGCCGCCCGCGCATCGGAGCGCCGGCGACACCCGCGGACAACGTCGCCCCCATGCCGAGAATGTCGAGCGCCGACTCGTGGAAGCGCTCCATCAGCTCGCTGGCAAACACCTTCGTGACCGCCGCTTCCCAGGTCGGGATGTCGCCGCGTGTCAGGATCCGGACGCAGTTCAGCGCGAGCTGCCGGCCTGCCTCGATCTGCGCCGCGTAGCCGCCGAGCACGTCGCGCACCAGGGGATCGAGCCGCAGCGGCCGACCGTCGACCTCGATCCCCTGGATGTATTCGCACAGCTCCTCGAACTGGCGCGCCAGCTTCATCAGGATGCCGGCGCCGACGAATGCCCGCTCGGTGCCCAGCGAGGCGACAAGGATCTCCCAGCCGCGATTGAGCTCGCCCACGAGGGCATCGGCCGGTACGCGCACGTCATCGAAGAAGGTGTTGCAGAACTCGCCGTCGTACATCGTCCTGATCGGCCTGCGCGTGATGCCGGGCGTATCGGTACGTACGACGAACATGCTGATGCCGGCGTGCGCAGGCCTCGCAGCACGATCGGTGCGCGCGGCCAGCCACATGTAGTCACCCCAGTACGTCGTCGTCCAGATCTTCTGGCCGTTGATCACCCACTCATCGCCGTCGCGCACGGCCGTCGTGCGGAGGGACGCGAGGTCGGAGCCCGAGTCGGGCTCGCTGTACCACATGCCGTACACCACCTCGCCGCGCAGCAGCTCAGGCAGGTAGCGCGCCTGCTGTTCCGGACGGCCGAAGCTCATCCACGCGGCAGCCTGGATGGGGGCGCCGGCACGGGGTGCGTCGGCGCGATTCATCTCCTCGAGGAAAGCCATCCATTGGGAGGGCGAACCCTCCCGGCCACCGAAGCGCGCGGGCCAGGTCAGGCCGAGCCAGCCGGTCTTGCCGAGCTCGCGGGCGAACTGCGGATCGTAGGCGTGATGAGCGTCCTGCGACGCTTCGTACGCCTCGCGCCGCCCGACCGGCCAGTGTTCGGCGAGCCAGGCTCGCACCTCCCGGCGAAAGGCGTTGGCGACATCGCCGAGGTCGAGCTCGGGCAAGCTGCTCGGGTTCTCGCCCAGGTAACGGGCTGCGAGCTCCTCGCGCGCAGCCCGTCCGCCGCCATGACATGAGACGTCCAGATGCACACGCCTGAAATGGCGCGGCGCCTCGTGGTCCTCGGCATAGCCGATCGCGCCGAAGGCGTGGTGCGTTTCGAGCGAGACCTGGCGCAACGATGCGCCCGCAAGGGCAACGGCAGCCGCCGCGAAGCTTCGCCAGTGATCGACGCGACGATCGCAGTGGGCGGCGGCGTTGTCGAGGCTCGCCTGCACCGCCTGCAACGCGATCAGGTTGTTCGCGAGCTTGTGCTGGATGGCCTGGAACCGGCCTATCGGCTGACCGAACTGCCTGCGATCCTTCGCATACTGCACGGCGAGCTCGAACGAGCGGTCCGCGGCGCCCCAGGCGCGCGCGGCACGCGCAAGGCGCGAGATCGACAGCAGATCCCGCACGCGTGCCCGATCGACCGCGACGACCACTGCGGGAACGTCGTGCAGGTCGACGCGACACAGTCCATCCGCGCCCATCGCGCGGGTCGGCGTGACCGTGATGCCCGCGGCCCGCGTTTCGAGAATCGCGAGCGACGGCTCGTCGTCGAGCACGGCGACAAGATGCGTGGCGGCCAGCGCGCCGTCGACGAAGTTCAGCTGTCCGGACACCGATCCGCGCGTTGCCGACACCGCGCCGGTAGCGCGGTCGGGGTCAGCGGCACCGAACGACAGGCACGGATAGGCGTCGCCGCTCCGGAGGTCGGCGAGCAGGCTCTCGATCGCCGGAAGAGCGCCGCGTCGATCGCCCACTAACAGGTTGAGCAGGCCCGCCTCGATCAGCGGCGCGGGGCACGCGGCTCGACCCAGCTCCTGCAGCACGATGAGCAGCTCGCGCACGCCTCCTTCGGTCGGCTCGCAGCCGAGTGCCGTGACGCCCTGCCCGGCGAGTTGCCGCCAGATCTGCCGCAACGCGACGACGTCCGCGCCCCGCTCGACCGCACCCGCAACAGGCCAGGTTCGTTCGAGAAAACCGCGGACCGAATCCCGCAGCAGGCGCCGCTCTTCGTCGCCGGGAAGCGTCGTGCCGATCGATTCCGGGTCATCGAACATCGCAGTCCTTCGAAAGCACCAGCCGCGGCTTCACTCGACCTTGATGTTGGACTCGCGGATCACTTTCCCCCAACGCTCGACCTCGGCGGCGATGCGCTCGCGGAGCTGCTCGGGCGTGCTGGAGACCGCAACCAGGCCGAAAGTGTTCAGCCGTTGCTGCAGGTCCGGCGTCGCCAGCGCCTTGTTCAGCGCCTTGTTCAATCTCGCGATCACCTCGGGCGACGTGCCGGCAGGCGCCAGCAGCGCAAACCACGACTCGGCCTGATAACCGGGCAGGACGGAGGATACGGTCGGCGTAGCCGGATACAGCGCCGAGCGTTCTGGGGTGCCGACGCCCAGCAGCTTGAGCTTGCCCGAAGTGATATGGCTGTTCATCGCCGCCGACGGGGAGGTGATGAGCAGCTTGACCTCTCCGGCGAGCACCGCATTCAAGGTCGGTGCCTGCCCCTTGTAGGGCACGTGCACCATCTGCAATCCGGCGGCGCGCAGGAACAGCTCGGTGGACAGGTGACCGAACGAGCCGAGCCCCGCGCTCGCGTATTCGAGCTTGCCGGGATTCTTCCTCGCGTAGTCGATGAACCCCTTCAGATCGTCGACCGGCAGCTCGCCATTGACGACGACGAGCATCGGCGAGGTCGAGACCATCCCGATCGGCGCAAAGTCGCGGATGCCGTCGTAGCCGGCACCCTTCTGCAGGATCGGGGTCGTCGCGACCAGGCCGTTGTTGATGAACACGAGCGTGTAGCCGTCGGCCGCCGCGTTGGCGGTGTCCTTCATCGCGATCGCGCCGCCTGCCCCCGCCTTGTTCTCGACCAGGATCAGCTGGCCGAGGTCCTCGTGCATGGGTGCCTGCAGCGCTCGCGCCATGATGTCGGTCGTGCCGCCGGGCGCATAGGGAATCAGGAGCCTGATGGGCCGCGACGGGTAGGCCTGCTGCGCGATCGCGCCGACCGTGAAGCCGCACAGCAGGGCTGCGACCAGATGACGGAACATTCTCTTCATGGCTCTCCTCCTGGACAGGGTTGAAGGCGGACGCGCGGATCGGCGCAAGCCTCGCCGCAAGACGGGAGCGGCACGCAGCCGCCGAGCGCCGTGACCTACGCGAGCAGGTGTCGCGCGATGACGACGCGCTGGATCTGGTTCGTTCCCTCGAAGATCTGGGCGAGCTTGGCGTCGCGCATCATGCGTTCCACGGGATAGTCCTTCGTGTACCCATAGCCTCCGAAGACCTGCACTGCATCGGTGGTCACGCGCATCGCCATGTCGCTCGCGAAGCACTTCGCCATGCTCGCCAGTACGTTCAGGCGTTCCCAGTCCCCTTCGTCGCCGGCGCGCGCGCACTCGTACACGAGCGCGCGGGCCGCCTCGATCTGCATCACCATGTCCGCGAGCATGAACTGCACGCCCTGGAATTCGGCGATGCTGCGCTTGAACTGCTTGCGCTCCCTGGCATAGGCGACCGCCGCATCGAGCGCTCCCTGCGCCAGTCCGACCGACTGCGCGCCGATCGTCGGGCGATTGAGGTCGAGCGCACGCATCGACGCCTTGAAGCCCTTGCCCTCTTCGCCGATCAGGTTCCCCAGCGGCACGCGCACGTTGTCGAGGAAGATGGGGGTGTTCGGCGCACCGCGCCAGCCCATCTTGCGCTCGTGCCGGCCGAAGGTGACGCCTTGCATCTTCTTCGGCTCGATCACGAAGGCGCTGATGCCCTCGGCGCCGCTGTGGGCGCTGGTACGCGCCATCAACACGATGTAGTCGGCCTCGACGCCGTAGCTGCACCATTGCTTGCGTCCGTTGATCACGTAGCTGTCGCCGTCGCGCACGGCCCGCGTGGTCATCGCGCTCACGTCCGAGCCCGCCTGCGGCTCGGAGATCGCAATCGCGGTGACTACGCCGCCCTTTGCGACGACCGGCAGGAAGCGCTGGCGCTGCTCCTCGGAGCCGAAATGAAGCAGCGGCATGATGAACATCGTGTTCAGGCCGGCAATCGAACCGCAGGCCGGCGAAACACGCGAGATCTCCTCGCGCGCGATGCACATCATCGTGAGGTTGCCGTCCGGCCCGCCGTACCGCTCGGGCACCCACAGCTGCATCAGCCCCATCTCGCCGAACAGCTCCACGAGCTCCCTCGGGAACCGGTCCGTCTCGTCGATCTCGGCGGCGATCGGCGCGACGTGCCGCTCGACCATGCGGCGAATGCTGTCGCGAAATGCATGCTGCTCTTCGGTGAACTTCATGGGCGTCGCTCCGCCGGGGCACCGCGCCTGCCATGCTGCGGGCGCGAAAGGGTCTTGGAAAGGGTCTTGTATTGAATGGATCTACCATTCATACTATTTCGACCTCAGCCCAGTGTCAACAAGGAATCGAAGATGGACTACTCTCGCTACCAATGCCTGAAGATCGAGAAAGCCGATCGCGTGGCGACCGTGACGCTGAACCGTCCGGACACCGGCAACCGCATCGAGCACCGCTTCCACGTCGAACTGCAGGACATCTGGGCCGACCTGGCGCGCGACAAGGAGGTCAATGCCATCCTGCTCACCGGGTCGGGCAGGTATTTCAGCGTCGGCGGCAACGTGAAGGGCATGCAGGATCGCCCCGGCGGCGACGTGTTCGAGGAAGGCGAGATGCTCGAGCCCAGCGGCGGGCGGCGCATCGTGCAGAACATCCTCGACTGCGAGCAGCCGATCGTCTGCGCGATCAACGGCGACTGCATCGGCCTCGCGGCCACCGTGGCGTTGCTGTGCGACATCACGGTCGCATCGGAGACGGCACGGATCGCCGACCCGCACGTGAAGATCGGCCTGGTGGCGGGCGACGGCGGTGCGGTCATCTGGCCGATGCTCGTGGGCCCGAATCGTGCAAAGGAGTTCCTGATGCGCGGCAACCTGATCAACGCGCTCGACGCGGAGCGGATGGGGCTCGTCAATTACGCCGTGCCGCAGGATCAGGTGCTCCCCCGGGCCCGCGCGCTCGCGCAGGAGCTCGCGGATGGCGCGCCGTGGGCGATCCGCTGGACGAAGCTCGCGGTCAACAAGGCGATCAAGGACCAGTTCAACCTGATCATGGACGCGTCGTACGCGCTCGAGATGTGCACTTTCCAGACCAGCGATCATCGCGAGGCGGTGCGCGCGTTCGTCGAGAAGCGAAAGCCCCGCTTCACGGGCCGCTGAAATGAACGCGCCTTCACGCCCGATCGTCTTCGAGCGGCTCCGTCCCCGCCGCGCTTTCGAGGAGATCTGCGAGCGCATCCGTGATCAGCTCGCGGCCGGGGCGCTCAAGCCCGGCGACAAGCTTCCGGCCGAGCGCGAGCTGGCGCTGCAGCTCGGCGTGGGTCGCAACGCGGTGCGCGAGGCGCTGCACACGCTGGAGTTCGCCGGCATCATCGAGCTGCGCAAGGGAGTGAAGGGCGGCGCGTTCATCCGGCAGGGCGACCTGGGCAGCATGACGCAGGTCATGCAGGACCTGATGCATCTCGGGTCGATCTCGCTGGGCGAGCTCACCGAGGCGCGGCTGCATATCCAGGATGCAGTCGTGCGGCTCGCGTGCGAGCGGGCGACGCAGGCCGACCTCGATATGCTGGCGGCGAATATCGACGTCACCGAGGAAGTGGCGCGCTCGAGCGATTACCTGGCCCGCATCGAATGCTCCCGAGAGTTCTACCGGCTGCTCGCCGTCGCGAGCCACAATGCGGCGCTGTGCCTGATCGTCGACTCGCTGACCGATATCCTGATGAAGTACCTCCGTGCCCGCGTGGCGGCAGGCGTGCGCCTCAAGCCCGATCTCGTGCCGGCGCGCAGGCGTTTTCTCGGCCTGCTCGCCTCACGCGACGCGGACGCAGCGGCGCGCGACATGCGCACGCATCTCCAGGGGGTGCACCGACTGCTGACCGGCAGCGAGAGAAAGGCAACCGCCGCGACGGGCAAGACCGCGGGCGCGGCCAGACTGGCGGCCGGCGGCCATCGAATCGCCGTTGGCCAGCCTGTCGCGGGAGCTCAGCGCAACCGCCACTGAAGAAGGCTGTAACCCTCCTCGTGATGCTCGTACACGCCTTCGACTTCGGCGCCGATCGTCACGACCTGCATCGGGTCGCCCAGCAGGTTTCCGAGCATTCGAACCCCTGCGGCCTGTGCCAGTTCGACGAGCACGGCAAGGTAAGGGCCGTGGCCCGCGAGAGCCGGATGTACCGGATGCCAGACTCGTTCCCAGCTGTAGATACGGCCCCTGGCGGGCACCTCCACCCACGGAGGATCGAAAGCATGACATGCGTGACAGATCCACTCGCCGCCGAACTGTGTCGTGCCGCAGACGTCGCAACGCTGCACCATCAGGCGGCCGGCACGTAGACCAGCCCAGTAGGGTGCGGAGACGCCCTCCTCGTCGACCGGTGACGGAAGTCCGGCCGGCAAGTAGGAGGTGCGGGCAGGGAGTTTCACAGCACGCGCTCCGAACCCAGGATCAGATTGCTCACCGGCGTAACGAGCGGACCGCCGATCACCATCGCGACATCGCTGCGTGCAGCCTGACAGGTCGAGGTACCGCGTACCTGGCGCACGGCCTCGAGCACCAGTTCGAAACCATGCACGTAGCATTCCGCGAGGTTGCCGCCGCTGGTATTCAACGGCAACCGGCCAGCCGGCGCCGACAGATTGTCCGGCGTCATGAACTCATTGGCCTGCGCGGGTTCGAAGAAACCGTGTTCGGCCAGCGCCATGACCACGCCGCCGGTGAAGTTCTCGTAAGCCTGCACGACTCCGACGTCTTCGGGCGCAACACCGGCCATCCGGAAAGCCTGTTGCGCAACATTCACGAAACTGGCGCTCGCGTAGTCGGGGGCGTTGTGGGGTTGAGCGCCGGTGCGATGGTCCGAGCCCGCGGCCGCGCCGATCACGTAAACGGGTTTCCGCGCCAGCCGGCGCGCGCGTTCCGCCGATGCGAGCACCACCGCCGCTGCACCATCGTTTTCCATGCAGCAGTCGTACAGGTGAAGCGGCTCGACGATCCAGCGCGAAGCATCGTACGTGCTTTCGTCGAGCGGCCTGCCGTACATGACCGCACGCGGGTTGCGCTGCGCATGCCGGTAGGAAGCCAGCGCCACCGCGCGCAGCGCCTCCTGTCGCACGCCATGCTCGTGCATGAATCGGCGGATCTTCATCGCGTACTTCTGCGCTGGCGAGATCACCCCATAGGGCGCCATGTAGGCCATTTCGGCCGACGCTCCCCGCACGGAACCTGCCTGGCCAAAGCGGCCATGCCGACCCTGGGCCAATGCGCGAAACACGACAACGCAGTCGGCCAGTCCGGCCATGATGGCGGCAGCCCCATTGGCCACCGCGGCGCAGCACCCTCCCCCGCCTCCGCCCCACTGCATCAGCGTGGAACGAAGTTGCGGCAAGCCCAAGGCAGCGGCCAGGCGCGACGGATCCGTTCGGTCATTGCTGTAGGAAGAAAAGCCGTCCACTTCGCGCGGGTCGATGCCGGCGTCGTGACACGCCGCGAGGATGGCTCGAAGCGCGAGCTTGAACTCGACATCGGGCGAACGGCCGTGCCTGTAGTACGGCGTCTCGCCGATACCGACGATCGCCACGTGTCCGCGCAGGGAGCGTTCGTTCACTCGCACGCGTCCGGATGATCGCGTGCAGCACCGAAGGCGCCCCGGCGGGCCATGTCCTGGATGCGGTCGATACTCCAGCCGAGGACTTCCCTGAGCACCTCGTCGGTATGCTGGCCCACCGTCGGCGCTGCCACCGGGTCGACCACGGGAGTACCCTGAAAGCGGATGGGCGATGCGATATTCGGCAGCTGGCCCGTGACCGGATGCGGGATCCACGTGACGATGCGGCGCTCGCGTGCCTCGGGCGAGCGAACAGCCTCGCCGATGCTGCGCACTTCGCCGCACGGGATCTGCGCTGCCCGCATGCGCGCCTGCCAATATTGCCAGGGCTGTCGTGCAAATTCTTCGCCGAGAATCCTGAACAATTCATCACGGCGTGCGGCTCGACCGTCGCGGCTCGCGAGCACCGGATCGCCCGCCAGATCGGGGCGGTCCAGCACCTGGGTCACCAGCCGCTGGAAGATCCTGTCGTTGCCGCAGTTGATGTAAAAGGCATGGTCCTGCGCCTCGAACACTCCGGAGGGACACGTGTCGGGACTGGTGTTGCCGTGGCGTTGAGGTTCGAGCCCGGTGAACAGGTGCTGCATGGTCGCCCAGCCCGTCATCAGCATCGCCGTGTCGTACAGCGCCACCTCGACGAACTGGCCCTCTCCGAGACGGGTACGGGCATACAGGGCGCCGAGAATGGCGTTGCAGGCCATCATCGCAGTGCCGATGTCCATCACGGCCGACGAGGCGCGCACACCGAGACGGTCGGCGTAGCCATTCATCGATACGAAGCCGCTCTCGGCCTGGACCACCGGATCCATGCCGAGTCTGTCGGCGTGCCCGCCTTCCCGTCCGTAAGCGGAGACCGAGCAATACACGAGGCGCGGATTGATCGTGCGGCAGGTCTCGTAATCGAGCCCGAACCGCTGCATCACCCCCGTCGAGAAGTTCTCCACCAGCACGTCTGCACGTGCGACGAGATCGCGTGCCACCTCCAGCCCGGCAGGCGTCTTGGGATCGAGCGCCACGCTGCGTTTGTTGCGGTTTCCCCATACGTACGGCCCGCCCTGCGCCGGCAGCGGCGCGATGACCGGTGGGTAGTGACGAAGTTCGTCGCCGCGACCTGGAGGCTCGATCTTGATGACCTGGGCGCCCATGTCGGCGAGAAACATCGTCGCCAGCGGGCCGGCAATGAAGTGAGAGAAGTCCGCGACGACGATACCCTCGAGCGCCGTCGGCGCTCCTGCCGGACGCGGCGCGTAGGCGGGGAACTCCTGCTTCAGGAGATCGAGCGGGGTACCGTCGCTCATGGCTCGTAGCCGAAACCCTGTCCCGGCTTCGCCTGCATGAACTCGCCTCCGAATTGCATCCAGTCGGCACCGGCAGGCAAAGTGAGCGATACGGCCCGCCTCATGAATCGTTCCGGGTCGTCGACCGACGGCGGGCGTACGCCTTCGCCGGACAGCTTGCGCACCGTATCCAGCAGCAGCCGTCGAGTGCGCGCGATGCCGGCGTCGGTGGTGCCCAGGTGTTCCTTCGATCGATCGTAGATCGCCGAAACACCCGACTGGCACGCAGCGTCCTGGACCCAGAGCCCCGGCAGTCCCGAGTTGTACTTGCTCACCTGCGCGCCGTAGTCGAACCCGTAAGCGTTGGCGCGGTTGAACCTGCTCCAGTAGCGATGGTAGGGCTCGGTCACCGGCCGGGTTTCGAACGACGCGTTCGACGGATGTCCGGTTTCGCGCCCCGAATGTCCTTCCCTGAAAAGCCTGCGTGTCTTCTCGTACAAGGGTTGCGAGGGGTGGTAGGAGAACATCACGCAAAGCGTGTGGTAGTCGTCTACCGGTACCCACGCGTGGCCGCTCAGTTCGGGGTATTGAGACTGCGGCGGCACGAACGTCCAGAACGGAAGCAGGAACTGGTTCACGCGAACATAGTGGCGATCGCCGCCGATCCTGCGCCGCGACGCGATGCTCACGCCCGAATCATGCTGCACGCATTCGAACACGGGCGCTCGATCCTGCGCCTGCTTCCATTGATTGACGAAGCCGCCGGCATCCACGCGGCCATGCAGCAATGCAGCGTGCGCGGAGTCTATCTCGCCCTCGAGCGCCTGCAGCCAGTTGCATTCCTGGATGCGCATCGACACCGCGACCTGTTCTCCCGGCACCATGTTCCATTCCAGGCTCGGTAGCGGCGGCGCCGCCTCGGGTTGCTCACCCATGTAGGCCCAGAGAACACCGTTGCGCTCGCGCACCGGATAGGACGTGATGCGCATGCGCTTGCACATCGGACTGGTGGCCGGCTCGGCGGGCATTTCCCGACACTTGCCGTCGACGCCGAACTTCCAGCCATGGTACACGCAGCGCAGACCCTCGGCCTCGTTGCGCGCGAATACCATGGGCGCTCCCCGATGGGGGCAAGCGTGATCGACCAGTCCGACGCGACCGGCCGAATCGCGAAAGGCGACGAGATCCTCGCCCAGCAGGCGCACGCGATGCGGCTGGCCATCGGGTACGACATCGTCGGACAGCAGGAACGGAAGCCAGAACAGGCGCATCAACCGCCCCATCGCCGTTCCGGGCCCCACGCGCACCAGCAGTTCGTTGTCTTCGAACGAGAGCATCGCCGATCTCCTTTCAGCCCCGGACATCACGAAGCCAAGGCCGCCTTGGTTCATTGTACATTGGTTCAACCGTTGATACAATGATCCATATTTAATGATCCATATTTAATGATCCATATTTAATGATCCATATTTAATGATCCATATT
>JAHDYE010000034.1:13095-23655 GCA_023383035.1 Burkholderiaceae bacterium
TAATGATCCAATCATCGGCAAGCGAAAACCCGATGCATCCGCCGTACATGCCCGTGTTCGTTCGACAGATCCGGCTCGAAGTCGCCGGAGTGCACTCCTTCGATCTGGTGCGGGATGACGGTGCTCCTCTGCCCCCTTTCACTGCCGGCGCGCACATCGACGTGAGGATCCGCGACGGGCTGGTGCGCAGCTACTCGATCGTCAACGCTCCGGAGCACAAGGGGTACTACCGCATCGCGGTGAAACTCGAGCGCGATGGACGCGGCGGATCGCGATGGTTCCACGAGCAGTTGCGGGTCGGACAACGCATCCGGATCTCGGCGCCCGAGAACACCTTTGCGCTCACGGAAGACGCTGCGCTCAGCGTGCTGGTGGCAGGCGGAATCGGCATCACGCCGCTGCTGTCGATGATCGGCCGGCTGAACGCGCTCGACCGGCGCTGGGAGCTCCACTATTCGGCGAGACATCCCGACACCATGCCATTCCGCTCCCAAGTGCTCGCATCGGCCGGGCGCGGCGCCAACCGGTTGACGCTGGCGTATACCGCGAACGGGGACGCTCGCCTGGACATCGGACGCATCGTCGACGAAGCGCCCGGCGACGCGCATCTCTACTGCTGCGGCCCGGACTCGATGATCGACGCCTTCGTTGCCGCCGGCGCGCGGCGCAGGTCAGAATCGATGCATTTCGAACGTTTCGCCTCTCGACTGGCTCCGGCGATGTCCGGCGGCTTCGAGATACGACTTCGCAGCACCGGGCAGCGCATGCTCGTGCCGACCGGAAAGTCGATCCTGGACGTCCTGCTCGAGGCGGGCCTCGATGTGCCCTACTCGTGCACCCAGGGCATCTGCGGGAGCTGCAGGCTCGGCCTGATCGATGGCGTGCCCGATCATCGGGACGAATGCCTGGGCGAGGACGAGCGCGCAGCCAATCGCTCCATCATCGCCTGCTGTTCCGGCGCCCGCTCGCAGTGCCTCGTGCTCGATCTGTAGGTGCGTGGCCCGACTTCCGCGCTTTCTTCCGGCTAGGCTGGATTGGCCAGCGGCAGCAATGCATCCACTCCCCGCTCCCCTTGTCGCCGAAGCGTCTCCAGGCGCATCTGCGCAAGCCTGGCGGCTCCCAGAGCACCCGCGTAGTGTCCCAGCTCCGGGTGGAAGTTGATCTTCTGCTCCATGCATTCCTCCAGAGCCATGCGCATGCCGGGGTTCACTCCGATGCCACCGGTCAGGGTCACCTCCTGTTCGATGCCGATGCGTTTGAGCAAGGCCTGCGCCCGGGAGGCGATCGAAACCATCGCTCCCTTGAGGATATCCTCGATGTGCTTGCCGGAAGTGACGTGGTTGATGATCTCCGACTCGGCCAGCACCGCGCACACGGAACTGATCTGCTGCGGCTCGGTCGACTTCACCGCCAATCCGCCGATCTCCTCGATGGTGAGTTCGAGGTATTTGGCAACGCGCACCAGGAAGGCACCGGCGCCTGCCGCGCACTTGTCGTTCATGCGCAGCAACTTGACCTGGCCGCTCGGCGCGATACGCATCGCGCGCGTACTCTGGGCGCCGATGTCCAGCACGCTTCGCGTCCCCGGAAAGAGGCAGCGCGCTCCCTGCCCATTGGCAGTGAGGTCGGTCATCTGGATGTGCCGGAACGGCACGGTGAACCTGCCGAATCCGGTGCTCGCGACGTAGTCGATATCCGGTTCCTCCAGCCCGGCCTCGTCCAGCGCATCCCGATACGCCTTTCGCGCCGCCCCCTCCAGGTTCGAACCGGTACGTGTCAGCCCCTTCCCGGCAATCCTGGATTCGTGATCCAGGATGATGGCCTTCGTGTTGCTGCTTCCGACGTCTATGCCGACCGTGATCATCGATTCCTCCGGCAATATCGATTCTGGCGATGGTCCTAGGCCGCACCCACGTCCGGAACGAGCGCCCGGTCGAGCGCGAATACCGCCGCCCCGATCGCTCCCGTGAAGTGCGACTCTTCGCTGACATTCAGGCTGACGCCGAGCCCCTGTTCCAGCGCCAGCACCATTCCCTTGTTGCGCGACACGCCGCCGGTAAAGGTAAGCTCCTCGTTCATGCCCACGCGCATCAGCAGCGAAGCCGTTCTGGCGGCGATCGCATGATGCATGCCCATCAGGATGTCCTCGAGTTTCTTCTTCTGGGCCAGATAGGAGAGGATCTCCGTTTCGGCAAAGACGGTGCAGGTACTGTTGATATCCACGGGCTTCGTGGCCTGCAACGACAACGGTCCGAGATCGTCCAGTGGAAGCTCGAGAACCTGTGCGGCCACGCCGAGAAAGCGTCCCGTGCCCGCGGCGCATTTGTCGTTCATGACGAAGTCCAGGACCTCGCCGGTTTCGTTGATGCGTATTCCCTTGGTGTCCTGCCCACCGATGTCGACGACGGTTCTGGTTTTCGGGAAGATGAAATGCGCTCCCTTCGCGTGACACGTGATCTCCGTGATCTGCGTGTCGCCAAAGGTGATCTTGTATCGCCCATAGCCGGTGCCGACCGTGTAGACGACGTCGTCCCTGCACAGTCCTGCGTCCGCCAGTGCCGCCAGGAATGCTCGCTCCGCGGACTTGACCGTATTCGCTCCGGTATCGACCAGACCACGCCCGACGATGCGGCGATTCTCGTCGAGAATGATTCCCTTGGTCTGCGTGGAACCGGAGTCCACTCCTGCCGCGTAGATCGTCATTTGACGCGCTCCTTCCGGGCCGGATCGGCTTCCGGGGCTGCGCGAACGTACTTCCTCTCCTGCAACGCTTCCATGAACGCCTCGATGCGGTTGCGGACCTGCGCCTCGGAGAAGTAGCGCGGATCCGCGATGTCGGACTCGAGCATCAGGACCGGCACGCCCTCGCGACTGACGTGCTCGCGAAGATCGGCGAAACCACCCGAATTCAACCGGCAGCTCTTGATCGCGTGAAGGACGATCCCGTCCGCATTGAAACGCTTCATCAGGTCGAGCTGGTTGCCGATGTCGTCCTTCCCGCCCCACCAGCCCATCGACCATTGAGGTGCCTGTCGAGGATTGCGGGCGTGGAAATAGTCCATCAGGCACTCCGCGTAGCTCTCCAGGGGGCGCGAAAGGTCGTACATCCTGGACCGATACGTGCCGCGCGTGCCCTGCATGAACTGCGGCGTGTAGACGAACGTCGCCCCCCACCGCCTGAACATCTCCGGAATCTTCCTGAAATGGGGGTAACACGGCGCGCTCATCCAGAGAAGTCGAAACCGCTCCTCGGGCACTGCACCCACGCCCTTCGCGATTCTCTGGTCCAGCTCCGCCTTGACCGATTCCAGGTATGCCACCCCCTCGGGCGTTGCCTTGTGGGTCGTCATGCCGCCCATATACCCGTATCCGTCGAGAACCGCATCGAACGGCGATGGCGTGTGGCGCGTCTTGTCGATGATGTCGCACCAGAGCTCGCCCATGCGATTGCCGAGTTCGAGATTCCTCTTGAACTTCGCCTCGTCGAATCTCTGCCCCGTCAGCTTCTCGCACGCCGCGATCAGCTCCTCGAGCTGGTCGACGATGTATTGCCGGTCCTCCCGATACACCTTCTCGATGTCGTACGGATAACCGCCGTCCTTCTTCAGGCGCACCGGATGATCGATGGAGAAGACCGGGCATTTCCAGAAGTCGTGGATCACCTCCGACCATTTGTAGTACGTGTTGCACAGCGTGTCGTTCACCACCAGATCCGGCGGCGGGACCTTCCCCAGCGGATGCTCGTTGCCGCTGAGGTACAAGCCGACGTCCGCCGTCACGTAGGAGCAGGTATCTGCCGAGTATCCATAGTCTTCGGCCTTCCGGATGAACGGAAGCGAAGCCTTCTTGGCCGCCATGTTGGCACTGCTGATCTCCGGATAGATCAGGTGCATGTCGAAGGCCCGCAGGATCTCGACAGGCCCGAGCACGAAGAGATAGCAGATCTTGCGCCCCTCCTGCTTCGCCTTCCACGCATCGGCGAAGGCGGAAGTGACGAGACTCTTCGTCTGTTGTCGCATCACGTTCGGGCGCTCCTCCTGGCCGACTCCGGATACCGGCGCGTTCGATGCACTCATCTCGCCACTCCTTCGGCAACTGCGGTTCCCGTTTCCGATGCGTCCGTCGCCTCATTCGCGTAGAACAGAAGCGCCTCCGCGAACGTCTCGGTCTGCGTTCGAACGCCGTCGAAGTCCTTCATTCGCTCCTGGAATTCCATCTGCAGGCACGCGATCCCTTCCTTTTCCGCCCGCTTCAGGTGATGCACCTGATCGTCGAGTCCGGGTTCGCAGAACTTGGCGGGGCTCAATATGATGGCTTCGGCGTTGGCCGATCGATACTTCTTCATCAGGCCATCCGACTTGAGATGGCGCATGTCGTGCTGCACGGAGCTGTAACTCGAGCCGTTGCAGTAGCTTTCGGCCAGGCTCGACAAGGGATCGGCGTCCTCGGGAACGTCTGCCGAAATCAGTCGTGCACCGAGCGCGAAATCGTCGTCCACGACATAACAGGCCTCCTCGATTGCACGGATGAACTCGATCGGCGGCTGCTCGCAGAATCCGCCCTCGTAGACGACGCGGATCTTGTCCAGGGGGCGGCCTTCCCGCTTCGCGGCGAGATCCAGGAACTCGCGCAACAGCGGAATATGTTCGTCTACCGGCATCAGCATTCCCGCGCGCACGAGCGAATAGCATTCCGATGCCGAAACGCACCACGGAGCCTGCCTTCGGAGGGCATAGACTTCACGCACCAGCCGGCGGCTCAGGTTGTACAGCCGGATGCTGTCCCGGATCGCCTCGTCGCTGATCGAGTGGCCCACAGCCGATTCCAGGAGCGATCTCAGCCTGTCGAATTCACGACGCAGGTACGGGACTGCGAGTCCGGTTCGGGTGTTCGCGGGCAGATAGAGAATGTCGACGAGCAGACCCGGAACGTTTCGCTCCATCAAGCCCGGCATGTGGCGCGCGGCGTCGCAGATCGGCGTCCCGACGAAGACGTCGAGGAAATCGAGACGTTTGCTCAGCCCCAGTTCCAGCGTCGACTTGCAGATCGAGCACATGAACGAGTACATGTGGGTGTCGGCCTGCTTCAGCGCAACGCGGTTTCCTCCGCCGTAGATGGCGATCGGAAGCATTCCTGCCGCGTGGGCCAGCTCGACCGGAAAGTACACCGGGAAATAGCCGATCACCTTGCGACCGGATCGCGCCGCCTTCCACTTCCGTGCGGCTTCGAACGAGACATCCTGTACAAGGTCCTGACACGCCGTCACGATTCGATCGATATCGTTCATCTGTCCCCCTCGCGTCCTGTCAGGAACGCCTGCCATCGCCTTCGGTGCCCGCTCTTCGGTATCGGGCCGGTTTCTTTGAATGGTTCAACCATTATGGGTAATGCTCCTCGCGTTTGTCAAGCGCCGCTTCGCAAACCCGGATCGATTCGACGAGCGGCGTACCGGGAACGGCTCGCGCCGGCAAGCCGACCGGGAACCGGTATTGACATCTCAGGCATTCTGCCCTAGATTGGTTGTACCATTGATAACAAGCACCCGACCTCCACCGCGCACGACCGACGCCGGTCGCGCGCGACGGCAAGGCAGGGGCACTCGGGCATCTTCAGCCCGTGATATCAGGAGGAGACACGACATGAGGATTGCCCGGAGACAGGTTCTGCTCGCGATCGCGATCGCTGCGTTGGCCTCGCCGCTCGCTCAGGCGCGCGATTACCCCACCAAGCCGATCCGGTTGATCGTTCCCTACCCGCCGGGCGGTACGACGGACCAGATGGCACGCCTTCTGCAGCGACAGCTCGTCGAGAAGCTCGAACAGCAGGTCGTGATCGACAACAAGCCGGGAGCAGCCGGGGGAATAGGGGTCGAACTGGCAGCGCGTTCGGAACCCGATGGCTACACGCTCGTGTTCGCCAACAGCGGCAACGCGATCATATCGGCCTTCCGGAAAGTCGCTTATGACCCGATCAAGGATTTCCAGCCTGTCTCGGTGGTGGCCACCTTCCCGATGATTCTGGCTGTTCGTGATTCGCTTCCCGTCAACAATGTCCGCGATCTGATCGCGCTCGCACGTTCCAAGTCCGGACAGTTCAACTACGGTTCGACGGGAGTGGGCGGGTTCTCTCACCTGACGAACGAGTATTTCAACGCAGTCGCCGAAATCAAGGCGGTACATGTGCCGTACAAGGGGGGCGCACCGGGCCTCATGGCACTCCGCAGCGGGGAGATCGACATGATGTTCGTGACTCCCATCGACGGCGAAGCACATCGCAGCGCGGGCGTGATCAAGTACCTGGGCCTGGGCTCGCCCCGTTCGACGAGTCTGCTGCCCGGCGTACCACCGATCGCCGAGACGATTCCGGATTTCAACAGTGTGGTCTGGTTCGGAGTCTGGGCGCCGGCAGGCGTACCGGCCCCCGTGGTCGAGAAGCTGTCGTCGGCGATCGCCTGGGCGGTGCTGCAGCCGGAGGTCAGGAAGGGATTCGCAAGTCTCAGCGTCGAGCCCGCCAGCAGTGCGCCGGAGGAGTTCAGGAACTCGATAGCGGCCGAGCTCACCCACTGGACGTCGCTCGCGAAGAAACTGCAGATCAAGCTCGACTGACCGGCGCGGGTCGGCAACGACACCCCGCCGAGTGCCCGCCCGCTTCCGGACGGCCGGGATCCGCTCGGGAGCGCGGAGGTACGTGGGTCGGGGAGCTAACCGCCCCCGTGCAGCGCTCCGACGCCACGCAGCGACGCTATCCGGCTTTCGTCACAGCCCAGGAGGGTCGCCAGCAACTCCGGCCCGTCCTCCCCCAACGACGGGACGCGGTTGCGAACGTGGGCCGCGGTGTTGGCAAAGCGAAAAGCCGGATTGGGAACCTGGAACGGACCTGAACCGTCGTCGACGATCGCGAGCGCGTCCCGCTCGACGAGCGGTGGAAGGCGCAAGGCTTCCCGCATCGTGAAGTAGCGCGAGCACGGCACGCCGGCCGCGTTCATCGCCTCTTCGCATTCCGCTGCGCTGCGCGTGCCTGCCCACTCGTCGAGCAGTTGCATCAGCTCCGACCAGTGATGCTCTCGTCCATTGATGGTCGCGAAGCGTTCGTCGGTGATCCACTCCGGATGACCGGTACCGCGCGCCAGCGCCTCGAAGATCCGTTGACTGACCGGGGCAATCAGCAGGAAGCCGTCCCTGGCCTTCGTCGGCGTGTACAGCGGCCGTCGACGTTCGGCGGGAAACTGGGCCTCCTGGCACTCGTAGACGAGCAGGCTCACCATCGCATCGAGCAGGGACAAGTCGATGTTCTCGCCCTGTCCGGTGCGCGCCACGCGAAACAGCGCTGCCTGGATCGCTCCAAAGGCGAGCGAACCGCCGAGCGCGTCGGCGACGAAGATGCCATTCTTCAGCGGCCGCTCGACATCTCCCTCCTGGTAGTCGAGGTTGGCCATGTCGTAGCCACTGGCGGCATGCAGCACCGGTGCATAGGCGCTTCGACCCGCCCACGAGCCGCGCTGACCGAAGCCGGAGATCGAGCAGTAGACCAGCCTCGGATTGAGCTTCGACAGCGTCTCGTAGTCGAGCTCCAGGCGGCTCATCACGCCCGGGCGAAAATTCTCGACGAGAACATCGCAGCTGGGCACCAGCTCGCGAATCAGCGCGATGGATTCCGGCCTCTTCAGGTCCAGCGCCAGGCTTCGCTTTCCGGCGTTGAGCTGCGCGAAGTAGGTGCTGCGGCCGTCCCGGCTCGGAGGCCGGGTCCGTATGTGGTCGCCTTCGGGCGGTTCCACCTTGATGACTTCGGCACCCATGTCGGCCATGAGCCGGGTCGCATACGGCCCGGACATCATTGCGCTGAAATCCAGCACTCGCACACCGTCGAGTATCCCCGGCTTCGTCGCGTCGCTCATCTCCATGACCGCCACACGGTGCAAGACATCGAACGTTGCGCGGAGATCGACACACCGATGTCGTCCACGCTCCTGGTCTCGCCAATAGGTTCAACCATTGATCATGGTAGGCGGAGCCGCGGCCCTTGTCAATCGCCCGGCCGCTCCCGACCGGGTTTGGCAGGATCGCTCGCGCGCGTCCGCGGCCGCCGTGGAAGGCCCCTGCAGCGGAAGCCGGCTAGCGCTCCGAAGCCTTGCCCGCCGGCCTGCGTCGCCTGCCCCCCGTTGCCGCCGGTTCAGGCGCAGGCGCCGGAGGCACGACCGGCCCCTGCCCTTCGTTTTCGATTCTGGACAGGTAGTTGCGCTGAAGACGCTTGAGATTCGCCTCCATTTCGGCAACCGCGGCGTCGGTATCCCGTGCCACGAGGTGCTTCATGAAGCGGCGACGCGATGGCGATACGAAGGGGTTCTCGGAATCGCCGATCTTCTCGATGAATGCGGCCAGCACATCGAGCACCCCGTTCATGACGACCACCATGATCGGGTTTCCGGTCATGCGTGCGAGGATGCGGTGGAAATCGAGGTTCCTGCGGGCCCGCAGATCGAATCGACCCTGCTTGCCGGCCTCGTCTGCCAGCCTGATGTTCTCGTTGAGCTCCTCGATATCCTGCGGGGTGGCGCGCGCGCATGCCTCGCGCACGATGATCGTCTCGAGCCAGATGCGTGCTTCCGTCAACTGGGCCGGTTGTATCGCGCCGATGTGGTACAGGTCGAGCAGGCCCGTGGCAATGGCCTCGCCGCTGCGTTCGCTGATGAATGCGCCGCCGCTGGCCCCTTTCTGCAGCCGGATCAGCCCTGCATTCTCGAGCGAACGCAGGGCTTCGCGCAGCGTGTTCCGGGACACCCCGAACTGTTCCGACAGCGCGCGCTCGGACGGCAACCGGCTGCCGACACGGAGTCGGCCTTCCGAAAGTTCGGTGCGAATCTGCGCTGCGATTTCCTCGAACGCGCGCGCCGAGCGGATGGCCCGGAACCTGGCAGGCGAGGCGGACGCGCCCCCCTCGATGGGCGTAGTACGATTCATGAGCAAGCGATCCTGAATGTTTGATCAATTGACCGTCATATTGTCGCTTCAAACTCCCGGGTTTGCGAATCTCGTGCCCTGTGTGAGAGTCGAGGACCGGCATCCGTACGCTTCGTAGCCAGTCCGATGCACGCCGCCGCCCCTTCACCGCCGTTCACGGATTTCACGGCCGGCCTCGACGCGCCGCGTTCCCCGCTGCGCGCAGCGATCACCGCGGCGGCACGAATGCCCGAAACGCAGGCGGTACCGCCGCTGCTGGAGCAGGCTCGATTGCCGCCGGACGCGGCGCGAGCTGCCGGTGAGCTGGCACTGCGGCTCGCCGGCAACTTGCGCGATCGCCCCGATGCCGGCGGCCGTGCCGGCCTGGTGCAGGGGCTGCTGCAGGAGTACGCGCTGTCGTCGCAGGAAGGCGTGGCGCTGATGTGCATGGCCGAAGCGCTGCTGCGCATTCCCGACGCCGCCACGCGCGATGCGCTGATCCGCGACAAGATCGCGCACGGGCAGTGGCAGGCGCATCTCGGCCACAGCCGCTCGCCGTTCGTCAACGCGGCGACCTGGGGCCTGCTGATCACCGGAAAGCTGGTTGCCACGCACAGCGAGTCGGGGTTGTCGGCCGCGCTCGCGCGCCTGCTCGGCCAGGGCGGCGAGCCGCTGATCCGCAAGGGCGTGGACATGGCCATGCGCATGCTGGGCGAGCAGTTCGTGGCCGGCCAGACCATCGAGCAGGCGCTGGCCAACGCGCGCGTGCGCGAGTCCGAAGGCTTTCGCCATTCCTTCGACATGCTGGGCGAGGCGGCGCTCACCGCCGACGACGCGGCACGCTACCTGCATGCCTACGAGCACGCGATCGACGCGATCGCAGCGGCTTCGGGTGGCCGCGGCATCCACGACGGCCCGGGCGTCTCGGTCAAGCTGTCGGCACTGCATCCGCGCTACGTGCGGGCGCAGTACGAGCGCGTGATGGACGAGCTCTACCCGGCGTTGCGCGGACTCGTGCTGCAGGCCAGGCGCCGCGACATCGGCATCAACATCGACGCCGAGGAGGCCGACCGGCTCGAGCTGTCGCTCGACCTGCTCGAACGATTGTGCTTCGAACCGGAGCTGGCCGGCTGGAACGGCATCGGTTTCGTGGTGCAGGCGTACCAGAAGCGTTGTCCGTTGGTCGTCGACCACCTGCTCGACCTCGCCCGGCGCAGCGCACACCGATTGATGATCCGGCTGGTCAAGGGCGCGTACTGGGACAGCGAGATCAAGCGCGCGCAGCTCGACGGCCTGGATGACTACCCGGTCTACACGCGCAAGCTCCATACGGATCTCTGCTACATCGCCTGCGCGCGCAGGCTGCTGGCCGCGCCCGACGCCGCCTATCCGCAGTTCGCCACGCACAACGCGCATACCGTCGCGGCCCTCTACCAGCTCGCGGGGCCCGAGCGCTACCAGCCCGGGCAGTACGAGTTCCAGTGCCTGCACGGCATGGGCGAACCGCTGTACGAGCAGCTGGTGGGCGAAGCGCCTCGCGGCCGGCCCTGCCGCATCTACGCACCGGTGGGCACGCACGAGACGCTGCTCGCCTACCTGGTGCGCCGCCTGCTCGAGAACGGCG
>JAHDYE010000035.1 GCA_023383035.1 Burkholderiaceae bacterium
CGATGTCGTTGCGCGCGAGGTCGATCAGCATCACGTGCTCGGCGATCTCCTTCGGATCGGCCAGCAGCTCCTGCGCGAGCGCTTCGTCCTGCGCCGGCGTGGCGCCGCGCTTGCGCGTGCCGGCGAGCGGACGGATCGTGATGCGGTCGCCGTCGGGCTGGCGCTCCTGGCGCACCAGGATCTCGGGCGAAGCGCCGACGATGTGGAAGCCGCCGAGGTTGTAGAAGTACATGTACGGCGACGGATTGATCGAGCGCAGCGCCCGGTACAGCGTGACCGGCGAATCGCGGAACGGCTTCTCGATCAGCTGGCCGACCTGCACCTGCATCACGTCGCCGGCCATGATGTAGTCCTTGGCCCGCCGCACCGCGGCGAGATAGTCGTCGCGGGCGAATTCGCGCCGCGTGTCGGTCTCGTAGCTTGGCTTGAACGACGGAACGTCGACCGGACGCGACAGCTGCGCGTAGAGCTCGCGCAGCCGCCTGCCGGCGCGCTGGTACGCCTCGCCTTCGGCCGGGTCGGCATAGACCATCAGGTAGATCTTGCCGGTGACGTTGTCGATGATCGCCAGCTCTTCGGTCAGCAGCAGGAACACGTCGGGCACGCCGACCGGATCGGGCTTGTCGCGTCCCGCGGCGCGCGGCTCGATGTGGCGCACCGCGTCGTACGCGAAGTAGCCGGCGAGCCCGCCGCAGAAGCGCGGCAGCCCCGGGCGCACCGCGACCTTGAAGCGCTTCTGGTAGGCATCGACGAAGTCGAGCGGGTTGCCCTGGTAGCGCTCGATCACCCGGCCGTTCTCGATCACCTCGGCGCCGTCGGCGGTCGAGCGGATCACCGTGCGCGCCGGCAGTCCGATGAACGAGTACCTGCCGAAGCGCTCGCCGCCGACCACCGATTCGAGCAGGAAGCTGTACGGCTTGTGCGCCAGCTTCAGGTACAGCGACAGCGGCGTGTCGAGGTCGGCGAAGCACTCCAGCAGCAGCGGAATGCGGTTGTAGCCCTGGGCGGCGATCGCCCGGAATTCGATCTCGGTCATCTGTCCCTCGTCGACTCGCGTCCGGACCCGGCTCGGGGCCCGCGGCGCCCCGGCGGGCGCGCTCGAAATGTGTGGAACCAGGAAACTGGCCGGAGGCGCGGCGCCGCAGGGGGCGCTATCGGCTCGGCCGGTGCGCGGCGATCAGCGCCAGCACCACCAGCGCCAGGCCCGCCAACCGTTGGCGTTGCGGACCGACTGCTTTTCCTGGCAAGGACGCATGAGGGGAAAGACGTCTCGTACGGGAACGACCCGGCGAACTATACCATCGCGACGTCGGCGGTCAATCGCCTTGCGCGCTGCAGTCCGGAACGATCCGCTGCGCGGCCTCGAGCAACGTGGCGACGACCGCATCCGCGTCGATGGTGCTCGCGGGCCGGCCCTCGTTGTAGCCGTAGGGCACGACCATCACGACCATCCCCGCGGCGCGCGCGGCCTGCGCGTCGTTCAGCGAATCGCCGATCGCTACCATCTGCGACGACGCCAGACCGAAGCGCTCGCAGACGTGCTGCAACGGCATCGGGTCGGGCTTGCGTCGCGGCAGCGCATCGCCACCCACGGTCAGTTCGAAATGCCGTGCCAGTCCGGTGCGCGCCAGCAGCGCATCGGCGAACGCCTGCGGCTTGTTGGTCACGCAGGCCAGGCGCAGGCCCTTGGCCTGCATCGCGGCGAGCCCCTCCAGCACACCCGGATACACCGTGGTCGCGCGCCCGTTCTCGCGCGCGTAGTGGCGCTCGAACGATGCCATGCCGCGGTCTGCGCTGGCCTCGTCGACGCACCCGTCGAGCGAACCGGCGAGCACGCGATGCACGAGGATGCGCGCTCCCTTGCCGACGTAGCTGCGCACCGCCGATTCGGGCAGCGGCGGCCGACCGAAGTCGGCGAGCATCGCGTTGACCGCGGCGGAGAGGTCGGCGACCGTGTCCAGCAGCGTGCCGTCCAGGTCGATCGCCACGCCGCGCGCGTGGAAGCGCCGGGGCATCCGGATCAGAGGGAGGCGAGCGCCGCGCGCAGCTGCCCGAAGACGCCGCGATAGCCACCGTCCGGGTCGGCGGCGCCGAACACCGCCGACCCGGCGACGAAGGTGTCGGCGCCGGCGCGCGCCACTTCGGCGATGTTGTCGATCTTCACTCCGCCATCGACCTCCAGCCAGATCGGCTGGCCGCCGGCCGCGACGTGGGCATCGATGCGTTCACGCACCGAGCGGATCTTCGGCAGCGTCGACGGAATGAACTTCTGACCGCCGTAGCCGGGATTGACCGACATCAGCAGCACGATGTCGAGCTTGTCCATCACGTGGTCGAGATAGTGCAGCGGCGTGGCCGGATTGAACACCAGCCCCGCGCGACAGCCGCTGTCGCGGATCAGCTGCAGCGTGCGATCGATGTGGTCCGACGCTTCCGGGTGGAACGTGATCAGGTTGGCGCCGGCCTTGGCGAAGTCGCCGACGATCCGGTCGACCGGGCTCAGCATCAGGTGCACGTCGATCGGGATCTTCAGGTGTGGACGCAGCGCTTCGCATACCAACGGGCCGATGGTGAGGTTCGGCACGTAATGGTTGTCCATCACGTCGAAGTGGATCAGGTCGGCACCGGCGGCCTCGACCGCCCTCACCTCCTCGCCGAGGCGGGCGAAATCGGCGGACAGGATGCTGGGAGCGATGCGAAACGCACGTGTCATGATCGGGAACGCCGGAGGTTGATCGGGCTGGCGGAACGGCTCTTGACTACAATCGCGATTGTAGCGACCGTCCGGGTCGTCCCTTCTCCAGCGCCCGCCCGCCTTACCGTGCCTGACAAGTGCTACCGCTTCCGCGTCGACGTGCAGAGCGTCTTCCTGCCCGAGCAGTCGCGGCCGGACGACGGGCAATACGCGTTCGCCTACACGGTACGCATCACCAACACCGGCAACGTACCGGCGCAGCTCATCAGCCGCCACTGGATCATCTCGGACGAAAGCGGCCGGGTCATGGAGGTCAAGGGCCTGGGCGTGGTCGGGCAGCAGCCGCTGCTCGCGCCGGGCGAACGCTTCGAGTACACCAGCGGCAGCCAGATCGCCACGCCCACCGGCACGATGCGCGGCAGCTACTTCTTCGTCGCCGAGGACGGGCACCGCTTCGAGGTGCCGATCGAAGCGTTCTCGCTCAGCATGCCGCGCACGCTGCATTGACGCGATGAGACTCCGCCCGCCGCGCATGGGCGGTGCGCAGGCACGCGGGGTCGCGCCCTGCTCACTTCCGGCCGCGCATCGTCCACCAGACGAAGAACAGCATCAGCGCGAGCACGCCGCCGGCTTCGGCGAACAGGATCCACGAGTCGTCCATGCGGTCGATTCTAGCCCCGCCGCGCGCAGTGTCGGCCCTGTGTATCAGGCCATCGCCATGCACCGTGCCATGGCGGCGACGGCGCTGCTGCTTGCCGCCTGCTCGGCGCCGCTCGACCACGGCTACGCACAGCCGCGTTCGGCCGGTGCCGGTGCACTGCCACCGGCGGTTGCGAGCGGCCCGGGCCGACCGGTCGAGCATCTGCCCGGCTGGCACGAAGACGACGGCAGCCGGCTGCACGAGGCGCTGACGTCGCAGTGCGCGCTGGCCCGGCCACCCGAGCCGTGGGCGGCGCTGTGCACCACGCTGCCGGCGCCGCAGGCGCTGAAGGGCTGGATCGCCGCGCGCTTCTCGGCCTGGCCGCTGGCCCGCGACGACGGCGCGCCGGGTCTGCTGACTGGCTACTACGAGCCGGTGCTCACCGGCAGCCGCGAACGCGACCGCAGCGGGCAGGCGCCGCTGTACCGGCCGCCCACCGACATGGTGCGCGGTCCGGACGGCGTCAGGCTGAGAGTGCAGACCGGTACCGGCGCATCGTCACGCTACCCGACGCGCGCCGAAATCGAGAACGGACGGCTGCTGGCCGGACAGGAACTGGTCTGGCTCGACGATCCGGTCGAGGCGTTCTTCGTACACGTGCAAGGCTCCGCGCGCGTACGGCTGCGTGACGGCAGCACCATGCGCGTGGGCTTCGCCGACCACAACGGGCACCCGTACCAGGCGATCGGCCGCGACCTGGTGGGCCGCGGCGCGCTCTCCGCCGCGACCGTCGACGCCGACGCGATCAAGGCCTGGCTGCGCGCGCACCCCTCGGAGGCGGACGCGGTGATGCACGGCAACCGCCGCTACGTCTTCTTTCGCGAACTGCCCGGCGGCGACGGCGGTCCACCCGGTTCGCTCGGCGTGCCGCTGACGCCGATGCGCTCGGTGGCCACCGATCCGGCGCACGTGCCGCCCGGCGCGCTGCTGTTCCTCGACACGACGCATCCTGACGGCGCCGCCCCGCTGCGCCGCCTGGTGGTGAGCCAGGACAAGGGCGCGGCGATCGTCGGCGCGGTGCGCGCCGATCTCTACTGGGGATCGGGCGACGAAGCCGGCCGGCTGGCCGGCCGCACCCGGCAGCCGGCGCGGATCTGGCTGCTGTGGCCCAAGGGCCCCGAACCCCCGCGCGGCGATCCTCGCATCGGCCCTTCGCGCATCGAGCCTGCGCCCGTCAGCTCTTCGAGTTCTCGGCCAGCATCCGGTTGAAGCGCTCGGGCGGCGCGTATCCCTGCAGCCGCTTGCCGTTGGCGAAGAACAGCACCGGCGTGCCCGTGATGCCGAGCTTGCGGGCCAGCTCCTTCACCTGCGCGAGCGAGGTGTCGCAGGTGCCGGTATTGCCGGCCACGCGGTTGTTCAGCAGCAGATCGTTCCACGCGCGCCCCTTGTCGGCCGCGCACAGCGCCTTGCGCGCCTTCGTCTCGGAGTCGGGCGCGAGAAAGGCCATCGGGAACGTGTAGATGGTGAGGTCGTCGAGCTTGACCAGATCGGCACGCAGGCGCTTGCAGTAGCCGCAGTTCGGATCCTCGAATACCGCGACGATCCGCTTGCCGTTGCCGCTGACCTGTTTGATGGCCAGATCGAGCGGCAGCGCCCCGAAGTCGATCGCCAGCAGTTCGTCGGTGCGTTCCTGCGTCAGGTTGCGCTGCGACTTCATGTCGATCATGCTGCCCTCGAGGAACATGTACTGGCCCTGCCCATCCACGTACAGCAAGTCGTTGCCGATGCGCACCTCGTAGATGCCCGCTACCGGCGTACGGCGCACCTCGGCCACCTGATAGCGCCCCTTGAAGAACGCTTCGGTGGCCGACTTCACACGCTCCAGCGCCGGATCGACGGCAGGCGCGCCCTGGGACCGGGCCGGCGCCGGAGTCGCGAGGAGAACGACTGTCGCGGCCAGCGCCGCGGTACAGGCGGCGATCCGGGTGAACATCGTCGATATGGTCATCGGAGCGGTTTCCTCGTCAATGCGGCAGCCCGACTCAACGGACCGCCTGCGCCACCAATTGTCGCCTGATCCAGCCGGAACCGGCCACCGCGCGCCAGCCCAATCCCACCACCGACTCGACCAGCGGCGCCAACGCCGCCGGCACCAGCGGCCGCGTCGAGTCGAACAGGCGTTGCAGCCCATCGGTGGCGCTGCGCATCGCCGCGACCGGCCCGGCGCGGGTGCGCTCGTAGCGGCGCAGCACCATGCGCTCGCCCGGGTCGCGGCCGCCTTCGCGGTCGCGCAACACCTGCGCCAGCGCCGCCACGTCGCCGAAGCCCAGGTTCATGCCCTGCCCGGCCAGCGGATGCACGAGGTGTGCCGCATCGCCCACCAGCGCCACGCGCGGCGCGATCATCGAGCCGACCCGTCCCAGCCGCAACGGAAACGCCTCGACGCGCGAGATCGGCGCCATCGCCCCGAGCGCCGCGCCGGCCGCCGCCTGCACGCGGGCGGCGAGCGCCTCGGGCGACAGCGCCAGCAGCGCGTCGGCCAGATCGTGCGGCGCCGACCACACCATGCTCACGCGCCCCGCCGCCGAACCTGCCTCCGTATCCGGCGGCAGCGGCAGCAACGCCAGGATGCCCTCGCGGCCGAACCACTGCCATGCGATGTCGCGATGCGGCCGTTCGGTGTCGAAATGCGCGACCAGCGCGCGCTGCGGATAATCGGACACGGTCCAGGCAAGGCCGGCGGCGGTGCGCACGCGCGAAGCCGCGCCGTCGGCGCCCACGACCAGGCGCGCGCGCAGGCGCCTGCCGCCCTCGAGCCGCAGGTGCACGGTGGATTGCGGCAGAGTGGCCGGCCCGGAGGGCGCATCGGCATCGGGCTCGAAGCCGTCGAAGCGCTCGTCGATCACCGGCAAGCTGGCGAAGCGCACCGCCTGCTCCAGCGCCCCCAGCAGATTGCGCTGCTCGACGATCCACGCCAGCGCATCGACCCGCGTTTCGTAAGCGCTGAAATGCAACGGGTCGGCATCGGACGCGAACGTCGGAAACACGCGCATGTCGTAGACCGGCGCGACGCGCCGCGCATCGAGCGCGTGCCAGACGCCGATCGAATCGAGCAGGTCCCGGGTTGCGGGCGACAGCGCGAAGACGCGCAGGTCCCAGGGATCGGACGCTTCGGCGGGAAGCGGCGCACCGACCAGGGTTGTCGACAGCCCCGCGCGCGACAGCGACAGCGCCGCGGCGAGGCCGACGCCGCCTCGACCGACGACCGCGACATCGGACCTGGCGGCTGCGGAGCTGCGCGACATCGGGCGATTATAGGGGGCACGGGCTGCGGAACGGTTCCGGCTTCTGCTATGATTGCCGGCTTTCGGGCGCGGCGCTCCGGCTTGCGCCCCGACGGCCAAGTAGCTCAGTTGGTAGAGCAGAGGACTGAAAATCCTTGTGTCGGCGGTTCAATTCCGTCCTTGGCCACCAACTAAATCAGCGACTTACGGGGAATCGGCGCACTGGCCGGTTCATCGCAGCGAGACCGTGTAAGCGCTGGTGTAAGCAGATTCGTCGAATACTGCGCTACGGCGCTGGCGTCGCCGGCCGACCCTACCCCCTCGTTCCTCACCACATCGCGTTTGTCGGGAAAGGCCGGCGGTCGCCCCTGCAAACCGCACACTGTGACGGACTGCCATGACCGCACGTCGAAGCGGCCTACGATCCGAAGACGGCATCTGGAGGGGACATGAGGAAGCTCCTTGCTTCGCTGCTGATCATGGCATCGCCGATCGTCTGGGCAGCCTCGGCCTGCGACTCGGACGCCCCGTTGCCGACCACCGGACGGGAACTCAGGTCGGAGCGCGTCGAGCTGCAGCGGCGGCTCGCTCTCGTCGAACAGCGGCTCGCGGCTCTCGAGGGGGCTGCGAGCTCGCGATCCCCAGCCACGACCGCGCCCACAGCGAACTTCGTCGCACCGCGCACGACGGCGCCCGCGCAACGCGAGCTACCGCCGGGATGCTACGTCGGACCGCGCGGCGGCACCTACACGATCACCAAGAGCGGGCGGAAGAACTATGGCGGGTGCTAACAGGGGATGATCCCGCCACTCGATGACCTTGGTTTGCTTCCGCCTGGAGAACATCCGGCGAGCTGGGACGAGTTGCGAGCATGGATGGGCGCGCACGCGTACCCTGCACGCCGTCTGGAGTTCGTCGATCTCCTGCACGAGATCTGCGAGAACGAGTTCCGAGTGATCTATGCGGGCTGTCCCTTGGTCGTGGCTGGCAGTTGCCTGAGTGACAAGGAGCACCCCGGTGACGTCGAATGCACGTTCGAAGCTCGCTGGGCCTCCGAGAACGTGCGTCAGCGCGCCTTGATGCACTGGTTCGGCCGTCACCAGGCAATCAAGCAGCTGGGAGTGGACTACTACCCAACCTTGACGGATGATCGAAACCTGCGGGCCTTCTTCAGCTACCTCGGTCCGAAATCGGCAGCGCTCAAGTCGCTGGACGAGCGCCACCTGCGCGGGACTGTACTGTTGAGCGAATGGTGAAACACTCGACCCAGATCCATCTCCTGGCCGCCCACATCTTCGCCGAAATGCGCGAAGCCGAGCGGCTGCTTGCGCTGCCCGGCTCGCCCGCGCAAGACGTGTCGATCGTTCGTGATGACGAAAGCCCTTACATTGCCAAGCTAGACGAGCTCTACGCTGAAGGCTACGCGCTCGCGAGATTGCGCGACGATGCCGATCTGCTCGTGCACGCCGAGGGCCCGGCCGCTGCGGATCACGCCCCAAAACTGGACGTCGTGACATGGCTGTTCAACGGCGTCGAGAAGCATCTTCGCGCACTGGCACAGGCAGCGCTTGAAGCGGTGGATCTGTCGCGCAACGATGCGCGACGGCAACTCGATCTGCGGCTTTCCGGGATGGCGCCAGGCAGTTTGTGGGCTGGTTTCAAGATGCAGATCCCCGAAGCTCCGCTGCTTGAGGAAGAGGATCGCGCAGCCATGGAAACCGTGCGACGGGCCGTCAGGGCTTTGCCCGTTGTCGCGCGCCATGTGACAGACACCGAAGTGCGCAAAGAGATTGCTGACGAACTACCGGATCCGGCGCTTCGCGACGCTTCTCTGATGGCTGCCTACGCGCTCGCGCCGACCGGCAGGCGCGGAGTGCACACGCTCGAGCTTGACGCTCGCGGCGCGCAGGGCGATTTTGCTCGCGGTGTACTCGATGTACGCGACCGCGTCGTATTGGCCGAGACAGTACGCAAGAACCCGATGATGCGAAATACCCGCACCGGCGCGCTTGTGGGCGAGATCCGAGAAGTCGACCTCGATGCCAATCGATTCAAGCTTCGCACGGACTCTGGGGTTGTTCGCTGTGCATACACGCTGAAGCTGTCGGACGCCCGGAGATTCCTTGGCTCAGGCGCCAAGGTGTACGGTACCTACGAATCGGATCGCTCCGGCCGCCCGCGCCTCATGCGAGCGGAGCGGATTGAGTCGTACCAACACCAAGGCGACCTACTTGCAGAGTAGCGCAGCGCCCTGCGTACGCCCCTTCCACAACCCCGCCGAAGCGGGGCCCTGGACTGACGGATCGCCGCCCGCCGGCTGATCACCGCTTCCTCAAGCGCCTGCGCGGTGCTGCCTTGGCGCGATGGTCCGCGGCAGGATTTTCTTCACCGTGAGCAGGCGCGGCCGGCGCTGCGGCCCGGGGCCCGGCGCCGCAGCGTGGTCGGCGTGCGCCTCTTCAACTGCCTGCCTGGCGAGCAGCCAGATCAGCTTGCGCAGCGCCGGGTTCATCGGCCGGTTTTCCGAGCGCGATCGATGATGAACGACAAGCGCCCACTTCGCACACCCGAGCGGCTGCCAGGCACCCCATTCATTGCTGGGCCATGCGTGCTCCTCGCCGGCACCAGGTTTCCTCGCGCAATGAATCAGAATCCTCCTCGTGCTCATCGCATGGCCTTCATGGGAGCCCGCGCGCGGCGGGCTCGACGAGGTGAGTGGCGAACCCGCTATCAAGCGGCCTGTTTCGGGATGCGCGCGCCCTCGGCGTCGTCCCATGCCGCCTCTGCGATACGCATGCCGATACCAGACAGCACGATCATGCGATCGCTGTCATTGGCGCCTGCGTGCATCGCCCTGAAGAGCTCCTTGCACTCCATGAAGGCCGTTTCCGCGCGACCCAGCGCGTCCTTCAGGGCCTTGGTGTGGTCGTCGCCCGTTTCCGATTTTCTCGTTCTCATCATGCTCTCCTGTTCGTTACGCGCCCGGCGCGGACCAGACGAGGCGCAGCGCCGGCTTCGGCCGCTCTGCCTGGTGCGCGATGCCATATTCGGCCAGTCTTTCCGCCCGTTTCTCCGCCAGCGCCTGCTGATGTGCGTCCCTGTCGAGCACGATGCGCCCATTCTCGATCAGGATGAGAATCCTCGCCGCAAGCGCCTCACACTGTGCCAGCACCGACGCGTCGAACGAGTAACCGCAGTCGCCAATCATCTTCTCCTCGATGATCTCGAACAGCATCTCGACTCGCCCGCAAATCCTGTCCCGGTAATCATCGGTCGATCGGTGCACGCCCCGCGACAGCCATTCCTCCACCGTCATTCCGGCTTCCTGAGCATCCTTGCGCAATGCCTCGAGTCTTTCGCGCTCCTGGAGTTCCGCGCGCCTGCGTTCATGCTCGGCCGGCGGGAAGTCAATCCGCACGCAATACACGCCAGTACCTTGCCGCGGGTAGCTAGGCCTGATTCGTGCCTTGAGCCCGCGCGGATCGCGTACCGTGATCTGCCGCGGCTGTGCGCCCGGTTCGCCGGGGAACGCCACGCCGACGCCGATCCCGACCGCCTGCAGCTGCTCCTTCGTGCCTTCGAGGAATTCGACGTGAGCGCATTCCACGTGCTCGAGCGGCGGCACAACCGCGATCCCGTCCGGCAGCGGGTTGGCAATGGTCGTTGTGCTCATTGCGTGGCCTCCTGTTCGGGTCCGTACCAAGGCTTGGAAAGCATCCATCCATCGACCCCGCCAAGGACCCGGTCTCCTGCGAGCAGGCCCGAACCCTCGTCCGCCAATAGGCCCAGTCTTTCGATGACCTGCAGCAGGATGAACCCTTGGGCGGGCGACTCCGCTTGAGGGTCGAAGGCGTCCCTGGCGTTCGCCGCGGAGTACGCGATCTCGTGAAACAGCCGCCTCGCCTGATCGACGCCCTCTTCAACGCTTCGATCAGTTCTGTATCGCTTCGTCATGTCGCGCTCCTCTCGCGGTTCGCGCGGTCGTGGCGAGCAAGCCCACGCGCAGCAGCGTCGATCGCCGCTTTCGCGCTCTCAACCAGGAACGAGACAGCCCAGGCACCGTCACCGTCAAGCCCATCCGGGTCGATGATGCTGTAGGCCGCAGCCAGTTGGACGGACGCATGCTCGAGCGCATCCTTCACCGGCACCCCTTCGGCGAAGCGATACATTCCCCCTTGAATTGCCGCGCAGCCGAAGAAAGGCTTCTCGGCGGTCAGCGCTTCGGCGTCAGTGGCCCTATGCATGGCTGGCCTCCGCAGCGCGGCCCCCGAGTGTCCGCAGGAACGCCAGAATCCGAGCGGCGGCGTCCTCTACCATCGTCTGGTTCTCGGTGGACTCTATGCGGTCGTACAGCGCCTGCAGCAGCGCGCTCACGGCCCCACCGCGCTCGCCGCAGTCGGCTTCGAGGCTCAAGGCTTCATTGCGCGCCGCGCTAAGCAGGTACGCTGAAACCTCCTCGTCCTCGCGGATATCTGCGAGCAGCCCGGACAACAGTAAAGCCGCATCCATCGCGGCCTGGTAGGTTGGCATCTTGCTGAAGCGCCGCCCGGGGCCGCCGGTCTCGTCACTCGCTGAACCGCCAGAGACGGCCGTTAACGTGGGCTTCTTTCTCGCCATGTCGTCATGCTCCTGAAAAGGGTGGGCGGAACCGACGGGTTGGCGGACCAGTACAAGGTCTGGCAGGCCCTTTCGGACCTCCCGCCGGCCCGCCCATAGCGGAGCACAGCGAGCGGGCATGAAAAAACCGCCATTGCGGCGGTTGCCCGCCTTGTATCCAGGCCGCCAAGCCCGGGCGCTCGATGTTCGAGCGCAAGAGGAGTATCAGCGACGCCGCGGCTCAGGTCAAGCAGGCCACGCGCGCTCGCGCCGCATCTACCGTGACGACATCTACGGCGCAGCCGACCCGCTCCTGCTCGGACTGATCGGGGCTGGCGGCACCATTGAAGTGGCGCAGCTCGCGGAGGAAGTTCTGTCGCCCGGCGCCGTGGCGCGGATCGGCGATCACGGGATGGTCAACCTGTGGGGGCCGCGACGGATGGAGTTCGTGCCCGGCCAGCGGTTTCAGCCCATGGGCATCCTGAACGACCCGATGGGCGCCGACTTGCCGCACCTGTTCGGTGTCATCCCGAAGGGCTGGCCAGGCCGGAAATGAAAAGCGCCGCATTTCAGCGGCGCCCGTAGTCGGTTCCGAATGGCTTCAGCGTGCGGCACCACCCCGCCTCTTCCGATCAAGTCCGCATTGCTACCGCGGCCGTTTGCTCTATACACCATCATTCCGACGGCTGCGATCGTATACGCCGGCCGCGCTCGGCGTCAATCGCCGGCTCGCGCCTTTCCAGCCGCTCAACTTGCCCGGTCAGGCAGCGCCGGCAGCCTCGCCATCACGGCATTCGCATCCGTCGCCCGCCTGCGCCACGGCCGCTGCCTGCGCCGCTCGCAGCTGGTCAGCCGCTTCCAGGTCGCGCATCGCCTGCGCCTCGAGGTCGCGCATCAACCGCACCTGCGGTTCGAGCTTTTCCCAGAACCCTTCGATGTAGCCGATCGCGAGATCCGACAGGGCGTAGGTGTCAAACAAGCGCCGCTCGACGGCGAGCTGCAATGCATCGCGGGTTGCCTGCGCCGGGACGATGCACCACGCGACGAGTTGCGAGAGCGCCTGCACCTGTTCCTGAAGCCGCTCGATCGCGATCGTGTGCACGTTGATCACTTCCGACATCCGCCGGATGTCGTCGATGCGGATCTCGGCGTCCTTCTCCAGTCTGTCGATGCGCTCCTCGGGCGTCATACGTTCCTCGGGCGGCGGTATGATCCGCGAAGCGAGGAGGCCACCATGATCGAAAAACCGGATGCGTCTGACCTCGAGGCGTGGGAGGACGTGAAGTACAGCGTCATGATCATCGCCGTCTTGATTGGGTTCGTTGCCGTGGTCGTGGCCTCGTTCGTCGGCATCCTGTGGATATTCGTCGGTCACTGAGCGCCCGGAGGGTGCATCGGCGTTTCTTCGCCCAGCAGGCCAGCACGAAACGGCGGGCGCGCCACATCCTGGCCAAGTAGACCGACAAACGCCGACGTCAGGGCCGGAGGGATTCGCCCGTTTCGGGCCAGCCATCCGACGATTGCCGGATTCGTCGTCAGATGAGCCCCCGCATTCGCGAGCACCGGCACCGAGGCGAGCCCCGCCGCGGTTCCGTAGTGCCCCATCAACGCCGCCCCGCCAGCGCCCAAGCCAGTCAGTTGCGCGGAAATGGCCGCCTGCGTGCCCGACGGGTTCGCGAACACCTGCGAGCCCTCGCGCATGTTCGCAGCGACACCTGCCACCTTCTCCAGCACCTCGCGCACGTTGGACACGCCCAGGCGATCGAACAGGGTCGTCTTCACGTCCGGGCTGAGCCGATTCCAGTTGCTCAGGAAGGTCTCCGGGCTGAACACCTCGCCGAGCTCGTCCTGGCGCCCCGGCGCGGCCCGTCCCATGCGCCCGATCACCGCCGCCGCCACGTCACGCCGCGCGATCTTCGGGATCGCATCGAACACCCGCTTGATCGTGGTCGCCCCTTCCGCGGTGCCCGACATCGCCGCGCGGTAGACCTTCTCGGGCGAATCCTTGCCGACGATCGGCGCGAGCTGCTCGAGCCGCTCCATGCTGTTGCGGGTGAACGAGTTCGCCCAGCGCCAGGCATCACGCGCCTGCGGACCCGCGGCGTTGGCCGCCGCGCCCAGGTCGTCGCTCAGCGCGCCATACAAGGCCTTCCATTGCCCGCGGGTCACGTCGGAAACCAGCGGCGCATCGGTGAGTTGCTCGCCGACCAGCATGCGCAGCCGCTTGATGGCGGCGTAGGGCAACGTACCGGTTTGCGTTGAGCGCTGCAGGTCGGCAGCCAGCGCGTCGTCGATGCCGGCCAGCTTCGCGTTGCCGAGCACCCGCGATAGGTTGGGCGCGCCTGGAACACCGGCATTGAGCTGGTTGAGCGCCTGCCGGGTACGCATCACGGCGATCGGCGTAGAGGGTACGATGTGCTGGTCCAGCGTCGAGTACAGGCGCGTCTGCAGCCGGCGAATGCCGTCCCGGAACCCCTGGACCGATCGGCCGATCGACTCGCCCGCATCGGCCGCCGTTGCGCGGGGCGACAGGCCCGTTGACAGACGGTTGATCGTCGCCGACAGGTCATCCGCTTCCTGAGCCGCCTTGCGCGCCATCACGCCGGCGCCGCCGGGCGTCTTCGAGAGCACCGATTCGATGCCCCGCGTCAGGCGCGTGTCTGCGGCCTGGCCGACGGTTGGCGAAGTGCCGGCCTGCCGGAACATCTCGATGTTTCGCTGCATCGTGCTCGGGTCGCTCCCGCGCAGCAGCCGGCGCAGCGGCTCCGACACGATCGCCGGCCCGACGGTCGGGGCCATCGCGCCCACAAGCCCCGCTCCGATCTGCACCGCCGGCGAGGCGCCGAGCTCCCGGGCGGTCCACGCGGCTCCCGCGCCACTGCCTGCGGCTACCACCTGCGTCCCAGGACTACCCGCCATCACGGCGCCGACACGCTGCGCCACGGGCCCTGCGGCGTGCGTGAGCCCGCGGCCCATGCCCGCGACGCCGCCCGCACCCGCCATCGCCTCCGCGACGTTGCCCGCCACGCGCTCGACGCCGGTCTGCGGCTTCGGCAGCCAGCGATCGAGCACCGCGTCGAGCACGCCGGTGGAGCTCAGCCCGAGCGCATCGCCGACCATCCGGCCCGGAGCGGTGACGCCGCGGATGCCGGCGCGCGCGGTGAGCCCGAACTGGCGGCCGATTTGCCGGGGCAGGCTTTGCGGCTCCGCGGGCTCGCCGGCAATCATGCGCAACGTCGCGTCCGACAACTTCGAGACGTTGCCGTCGGCAATCGCACGCAGCTCGTCGTCGCCGAGCTTCGAGAGGTCCATCTCAGCGCCCCTGCCTGCGCTGCAACTCCTGGCGGGCCGCATCCTGCAGGGAGGGAGCGCCACCCTCGCCCCCGAACAGCGGATTGCTCTCCGCGAAGGCTTGCAGCTCATCGTAGAACCCCTCGTTCAGCGCGCCATTGCGTTTGCGATACTCACGCGCCATCCGGGCAACGTCGGCGTCGCGCTGAGCGAGCTTGCGTGCTGTCTCGAGGATCGTCCGGTTCCCGCCGGGAGTCTTGCTCAAGCCGGGCACGATGTTCGAGAGGTACTCGCGATCCTTGTCCGACAGCGCACCGGGCATGCCGGCACCGCCCGATGGGTTGCGGGCCTGCAGCGCCATCTCGTTGGAGAGCGATTCGATCGCCTCCTTCTGCGGCAGTGCGGGGTCGATGTTGATGCCAAGACTGTGCGCGACGCCGGCGATGTCCTTCATCGTCGGCGTCAGGCGCCCCGTCTCGATGCCTTCGAGCAACTGCGCCATGCGGTTGATGTTGTTGATCCGGTTCTGCGCGGCGAATCCAGCTTTCTGGATATCGCCGAAGGCTTCGCCGTAGAACTTGCCCACCGCCTGCGACTCGGCCTTCTCCTGCACGAATGTCGGCGCAACCGTTGTTGCCCCGGCCCGCGCCCGCTGCATCTGGAAGTTCTGCACCGGCAGGTTCGGCTGTACACCGACCTGTCCATCGGCCCCGAGCGTCGGCATGTGCGGCGCGTTCACGTTCGGCACGATCGCCTTCGGCGTGCCATCGTACGGGTCCACGCCAATGCCGTTCTGGAATTCCAGCTTCGTGCGGCCCCAGTTCGGTGACTCGGCCATCGCCTTCAGGTCATCCGGCTTGATGCCGAGCAGCATGCCCTCGGCGACCATCCGCTGCGTGACCGGATGGCCGGCGTGGCGCGCAAAGAATCCCTGCTGCGCGGCGCGCGTGCTCTCGGAGAGCGTCGCCTTCTGGCGCGCCTGGTCCATCTCGAAGCCGAGTTTTTCGCCCTGCAGCCCAAACTCGCGCTCCTTCAGGCCGAACATGCGCTGCTGCAGCGCGC
Source organism: Burkholderiaceae bacterium (assembly GCA_023383035.1). GTDB lineage: Bacteria > Pseudomonadota > Gammaproteobacteria > Burkholderiales > Burkholderiaceae_E > Zeimonas. The sequence goes on from JAHDYE010000035.1 coordinate 15,566, forward strand.
GTTCCTGCGCCTGCTGCTGCGCGACCGGGATCTGCGCGAACGCCGCGCCCAGTCCACCACCACGCCCGACCGGCGTGAGCAGCATCGCGGCGGCGCGCATGAGCGCCTCGTTCCAAGCCGAGTGGTCCTGGCCGGGGCCGCCCAGCAGGCCCGTAACCGGCGGGCGCGCTGGCGGCGTGGCCGCAGGTTCGAGAGAGGCGTCGAGCAGTCCCATCGCGTTATCTCCTGGTTCGCGCTTTCAGACAAGGTGGCCAGCCACGCCTGCCGGCGCTGACCTGGCCGCGCAGCGGTTGGTTCGACCGGGGCTGCGGGCTTCGGCCAGCACCGCCAGCGCGCCGGCCAGGCGCCGAGCCGTGGCGGGCGTGAGCCGCGCGGACAACCGCTCGCCGTCGACCACCACCGCCAGATCGAGAGCGTCGGAGAGCTCGACCCCAACTTCGTGTTTTCGCTTCATGGCTTCACCGTACACGACGCCCGCTCATCGCGATGACGGGAAACACGGCGACGTGCCTTGGTGATGCCGGAGGAGCTCTTCGGGGCGCCACGGACGGCGATCTCGTCGCGCAACGGCACCAGCTCATCGGGGCAGCTTCGCTCACCACGCAGCACCAGCACGGCGGCTCTGTCCGAAACGAACCGCGCCGCGAACCGGAGCACCATGGCGTCGCGCTCCTGCTGCCGCAGCACCGTGGCCGGCCGCTTGTGCGACCCCTTGGACGGGCGAACGCCCAGCAGCCGCTCGAGATCACCGTCGCCGCGAAGCCACTCGCGCAGCGCGCCGGCGAGGTACTTCCCCGCGTAGCGCGACGGCATGCGACCGGCGTCCAGTGCGTCGGCGATCTCCCGCAACAGCTCGACGCGCTCCTCCCGGGACAGAAGCGCCGGCGGGCCGAGCGGCCGCCCGAATGGGTCGCGGATGCTGCGTGCTGTCATCGGCTGATGCGGGCCCGCTCCGGTTGCCCGGAAAGTCCGGCGCGCGCCTCGCGCTGCTCGCGCAGGAGGGCGTTCAGCGCCTTGGACAGCTCGCGCACCTTGCGCCAGTGCCCGCCCTTGTAGCCGTTCATCTTCGCGCGCCCCTTACCCTCAGCGGTGCGCGGTCCCGTCGAGCGCTCCCACGGCCGCCAGCGATGGATCGCCGCGGCCGCACGCGCCCGTCGCTCCGGTGTCCAGCCGTTCGCCATCGCTTGCCTCCAGAAGTTCGGTTTTCGCGGAATTCACGTTCCCCGCGCGCGCATCGGCCGGCATGGTCCCGTTGTTCACCTGCTGCGGTCCGTGCGCGATGTTGGCCTGGCGTGCGAAGACCGCCGGGCCCTGCTTGATCAGGGCCAGCGTCTCCAGCGTGGTGCGACACTGGCTTTGCGCCTTCAGCGCCAGGCGCAGATAAGTCTCCTCATGGCGCAGCAGCTCCTGCGCACTCACCCGCCGCGCCATATTCGTGAAGATCGCCTGCAGCGCCACCGCCTGCCCATACAACATCGCTTCGGCGCGCTTCATGTCGCCGGACCAGACGTCCTTGGCGCCCTCGTCGATGACTTCGGCCAGCGCGCCAAGCCCGATCTCGCCGAACGCCGACTTCAGGTACTCGCCGGACACCGCGGCCGCGCCAGTGCTCGGGGAAAGCGCCAGCTCGGCCGTCGCTAAGTCTTCGTCCGACGGATCCGGGAGCTTGGCTATCAGCCTGCTCTTGCCGCGGGGCTGGCCGCCGTCCGGTGCCCTGCCGGTGCGCCGCCTCGACTCTTTCGGCATGGCTCTACGCAACCTCCCCGTTGCAGGCCGCCCGCTCTTGCGCCACCGCAGGACGCTCGCTTGCGCGCTCGTTAAGGCTTGCAAGGACATCGACCAGCGTCTGCTTGTGCTCGATCGTGCCCGCCACCTCGGTCGGGATCAGGCGCGCGGCGATCTTGAAAAACTCGGTTTCGTTTTCCTTCGCCCAGCGGCCCATCCACTCGGCGCCGCCGTTCTTCTCGAATACCTCGAGCACGGCCGTTTTGAACGCCCGGTTGATCTTGTTCGGAATGCCTGGAGGACGGCCTTTTCCGTCGTTCGGCGCACGCCTATTTGCGCCTTGTTTTGGTGCGTTTGGCATCGTGCGACTACCTCGTGGTGTCATCGTAGGAAACCGGGGATGCAGGCCGCACCGCGTCGGTGACGCCGGCCCTCGCGCGCGCGATGCGTTGCGAAACCGCGGAAATAGGGCCGCTGGCGCGTTTTTCGGGGCCGCGGGCCGCCTGGGAGGATGCCGGCGTCGCCGCAATCGACACAGGAGCGCCCGCCTCGCCAGCCGCAGCGGCATCGCGCGCCGAGGCCTCGCACCAACCGAGCGGCTTCGCCCAGTCGCCGGCCGCATGGGCATGCTGGCAGACGCGCACCAGCTCGAGGTCGGCAGGCTCGATCGCGCCGACAGCCAGCAGCCGCGCGGCGCGCGCTTCCAGCTCGGTTGGCCGGCGCGTGAACACCGGGCAGCCGCGGCCGTCCTCCGGGTGGCGCACCAGCCCGAAGCGCTCAGCCAGACCGGCAGCGACCGGCTCGCCGCAATTGCCATAGCGGGTGGCGTGGGCGCAGTCGACGCAGCCGGCAAGCGTGGTGCTCATCGCGTCAACCCGGCCGCTGCGCCAACCGCCGACGCGGTTCGAACACTGCGATGGTGCTGCGACGACGAAGCCGTTCCAACCGCGCGGCTTGCACGCACTGCACACAACGCACAATGTCCCCTACTACTACGTAGGGGGACACAGTGCGAGAGCAGGCTTTGTGCGGACTTTGGGCGCATTTTGTGCGGTACTTTGTGCGGACTCTGTGCGGTCACGGACCGGCCTCGACGAGCCCCATTCGGGGGGTTCGGTTCGCGTAGGTGCCGATCGGTGCGATGACGAGTTGCTTGTCGAGCACCAGCGTCGCGAGCGCGCTCTTCAGCTGCGACTTCGTGAGGCCTTCATTGAGCCTGGCATCCAGAATGAGCCGCAGCAGGTACGCCCCCGAATTCGGTGCAGCCGTTGGGCATTGACCCGTCTCGCGCAGGCGCCGGAAGCCGTCCAGCACCACGCGCAACGCCTGCTTCTCGCGCAGGGCCCGCGTCATGCCTTCGAGCCCCGCCTCGAGGGGCGTGTCGGGTACCAGCACACCGCCCTGGTAGGTCATCCGGATGTAGTCCTTCTCGCTGTAGTTCGTCTTGCGCTTGCACAGAAATCGCTCGCTCTCGTCGGGCTCGTCGTTCTCGTCGGGCTTCGCATCAGGCAATCGCGCTCCGAGGTACCAGCGCATCCGGGCGGCGTTCTCCCATGCGGCCGATCCCGCGTACTCGGAGCCGGAAGCGCGCGCCGGGTGCCCCATCACCACGGGGGCGAAGCGCCTCGTGCGGGCCAGTCCGGCCATGCCATTCATGAACGCGGTGACCTGATGACGGTCGTTCTCGTTTCCACCGAAGACCTGGCCCGCGTTGTCGAGAAAGAGGACGTCCGCCGCGTAGTCGTTCACCTGCTCGGCCAGCTCGTCGAGCAGAGAAGTCCAAAGCGGCCTTGCGTATTCGGCCGTAAAGAGCGTGTTCTCCCGACCGAGGCGGGGCTCGATGATGAACTGGCCGGCAAGGTGCGCCATGCCGACGCCCAGCCACTCGCAGATCGCGCGTTGGCGTCTCCACAGTTCATCATGATCGTCTTCGCACGCCCACATCAGCACCCGCAGCGGTTCATCGATCTTGCCGATGAAATCGCGGCCGATCGCCAGTGCCGTGCCTACCTGCTGCGAAATCAGCGTCTTGCCAACGCCGCCGGCGCCAACCTCCAGCGTCGGCGCGAATGGCAGCCATCCGTGGATCGCCCACGTCCTCGGCGGCGGTTCACGATTGGCAAGCTCTGCCCAGTCCATCGGTGAACGCACGACGATCGGCCGCGATGCCGGTGCGTGCCGCTCAGCTGTCGTGGCGTCCCCAGACGGGGCGCCGTTCACCTTGCGTTCGGCCGGCATCTTGTCGACCCTCGCGCGCAGCTCGTCGATCGAGATGTTGGCCAATGTCATGCCGCCACCTCGTCGGCAACATCGCGTCCGAGCCCTTCGGGGAGGATGACACGCACTTCGGCCCCGGCGTCACGCCACCGCTCGGCGCAGATCAGGGCGGCTTTCTCGCCGGCGCCGCTGGCGTCGTGATCGGCGAAGACGGTGAGCGCCTCGACGCCCGGGAGCACGGCGAACGCGGCCAGGTTGCCGGCGTCCAGCGTCGACCAGGCGGGCGCGAACAAGTGCGCTGCCGCCAAGGCCGACTCGACGCCCTCGGCGAGCGCGAGCCCGTGCGTCACCGCCTCATCGGGCCACAGGCGCACGCAGCCGCCAGCCTTGCTGCCCAGGTACCGCCGCTCCGTGCGCCGCCAGCGGCTGCCGTCGCATTCGAGCCAAGTCAGGTGCAAGCCGAGCCCGCGGTGCGCATCGAGCACGCCCGAGATCCGGCCGACCATCGCCGGGCCGGCGAAGCCGAAGAGCTGCAGATCGGGCAGCCATCGCAGATCGGCGTCGCGCGGCGGCAGGACGCAGCAACGTCCAGCCAGGTACTGCCCGGCCGGCGTGTCCGGTTCGATCGGGCGTGCCTGGCCCCACAGATCGGCCGCCCTGGCGCGTTTGCGCGCCGCGTCGGCATCCTCGGCCATCCGATCGGCGATCGCTGGCTGCGCGGGCCGCTGACGCGGCGCAGGCGGTGCATCGCCATCGACCAACGCGCCCAGGTCGTGCGCGGCCTCGACGAACGACAGCCCCATGCGCCGCCGGTGCAGCTCGAGCACGTCGCCACCGACCGCGCAGCCGTGGCAGTGCCACAACCCCTGCTCGGTGTCGACGGTCATCGACAGCCGGTGCGAGTGCTCGGCTAGGTCGCAGTCGGCGCGGATCTGGCGGCCCCGGCCGGCGGTGCGGATGCCGTGCTCCTGCAGGTAGGTCATGATCGGCGGCAGCAGCGAGCGGTCGAAGGCGCGCAGGGGTTGGTCATGCGCCATCGTCGGCCCCCTCGTCGTGGGCGAGCCCCGCGGGCGTGGGCGCCGGGGTCACCCGCACGGTCTCGCTCCCCGGCAGCCCCCAGCCGCGACCCACTTAGCCGGCCATAGGCGTCCCGACCGTCTGCTCGAGCGTGCCGGCCGCAGCGATGGCGCTGCCCTTCTTCAGCTGCGCGAGTCTGCCCGCCGCCGTTTCACCAAACGCGGCCACGCCGACGAAGAGCGCTTCTGCGCCGGCGGCAACGCGGACGGTCGCGGTCGTGAACGTCTTGCCGTTCGACGTCGTGCGAGCAACGGGATCGGCCACGAGCTCGCCCTGAATCAGCGCGCCGATCATCGCTGCGTCGCCTCCCGCAGCGCTTGGCTGGCGGCCCGGTGTGCGGCATGCCACCGCCGCCATGCCGCGCACGTCGGGCAATGAGACGCGCCCGGCCGGCTCGGTATTTGCGCTCCGCAGCCGTAGCAGTTGCGCAACTTCGCCGGCAGCGTGAAAATCCGTGCGCGCTGATCTTCCTGGGCCGCCTCTCGATTGCCGTCGGGGGCGGCCCGATTCGTTTCAGGCATCGCCGTCCCCCTTCACGTACCGCTGCAGCCCTTGGCAGAAGCCGCGGAGCTGCGAGGTTGGAGGAATCAGCCGGCCGCCATCGGCCATGACGCCGAGCAGCGCCGACATCAGCGCGTCCGGGTTGCTCGCGCCTGCTCGAATGGCACCGATCGTGCGTTCGGCGATGCTCGCGCCACGAGCGAAGTCGTGATCGGCGGTCACGCCTCTGCTCCCAACAGACGCCGCAGTTCGGCGACTGGCCAGGCGAGCCTGCCGTTGATCCTGGCTGGTCGCAGCGGACCATCTTCGTCGCACGACCAGGCGCGCAACGTCTGCGGGCGGCGGTTCAGGTAGAACGCTGCCTGCTCGGTCGGAATGTGCGACCTCGTTTCGCGATCGAGGGGCGGGAAGTCCGCGCCATTCGCTCCCGGGTACTGCTGCTGCATGTCGCGCCTCCGCGAATATTGATCATGCAGCTATTGTTTTCGGGGCAAGCTTGCCCCAACAAGCGAACGAACCGCCCGGAAACCCGCACCAGTGCTTGCTTTCGCAGGGCAAGGTGTTGCCCTGCGTCGCGTTGCCCTATTTGCCCTGCTTGCCCCGCGTCGGAGCGCGCGCAGATGCGCCGCTTGATATGCCTTTCAATGCATGGCGCTTGATCGTCGCAGGAGAGAGGGGCAGGCCGGTCGGCCCGAAGATCCCGTCCGCACGAAACCGGCGAGCAATCTCCTCGGCGACGAGCTCCTGCGAGGGGAAGAGGTTGTTGGCGCGATTGCGTTGGCAGATCTCGCTGGCGAGAGTTCTTGCCGCGGCTTTCCAGTCGCTACCCTGCCGCCCTGCTGCCGATACTGGCGGCTGCTCGTCGTGCCGTTCTGGTTCCGTTTCACCTGACTCGCGATCGCTGCGAGCGGAGCTCGGCAGCGCCGTCCTGAGCGACGCGCCACCGGCAGGTGTCAACGCTTCGGCCGGCGCTCGCGAGAGCGACCGCATCTGTTCGGGAATCTCGAATTGCGCGCCGGCAAGGAACGCCGCGACATCGGCAATCGCCACAGGCGTGCCCGGCCTGCCCGGCAATTCCCCTGCAGAACGAATCGGCCCCTCGGGGTGCACGCTCGCTATGCAGACCATAAGCCGGTCCCAAAACTCGCGCGGCAGGCCGGAGCGCTTCCACTCGCCGCGCACCACGTCGCTGATCAACTCGTCGGCGGGTTCGATGTCGAGCGACAGGCACACCGCACACCAGAGATTGCATTGCGGGATGTGTCGCCATACGTGCCAGCGCGCACGTTCAAGGATCGGAGGCGGGAGGGAATAGCCTGCTCCTCGGACCGGCGTAATGGGCGGCGGTGCCTTGCTGACGGTCCTCCGAGCGGAAGGCTCCGGTACGCTGGGCGGGGCAGCGGCCCCCGCCGGCGCAGATTCGGTATCAACAGGGCAGGGTATCGACGCCAGCAGGTGACCCAAGTCGCGCCCCTCAAGGAGCGGCCGCAACTCGGACGTCAGCACAAGGCCCTCATCCCACGGCATATCGATCGGCTCCCGGGTGTCGGGCGTGCGCACCACGAGCTCACCGCGGTTCACGGCGCGCATCAGGTCACGCTTCCAGTTGTCTGCTGCAACTGCTCGCTCAGCCATGGCCCTGAAGTCGTCGCCCTGGCACTGACGCGCCGCCAGCCACTCCGGCAGGTCACCGTACCGGATTGCGCTGGGCAGGGCCGCGGCTCCAATATCGCCGCCCAACTCGAGGTTCAAGCGCTCGCACGCGAAGCGCCGCAGCTCATCGAGGCGCACGAGTGAGTGCAGGTAGCCGTCGTCCGTCGGTCCCGCGGACGTTTCCGACAACGTGACGGAGTCGAACAGCCGCACCCCCCGGGAAACCGTGATCGCACGCTGCAGGTCGCTGGCGCAACTTCGTTCGATCCGCAGCCGTTCTGCCTTGGTCAGCGTGCGAGCACCGTCGTGCTTGGCCAGCTTTGCAGCCTCGAGCATCGCGATTGCGTCGATTACGCACACATAGCCGAGCGGCGCTTGCGGCGCCTCTGCCGTGCTCGATGAATCGGCGTTGCGGATATCATCATCAACAGCCACGGTGATCCCCCTTCGATCTCGTGGTTCAGGCCAGCCCCGGCGCTTGTCCCGCCGGTGGCTGGCCGCCCTCGAACGGCGCCTTCAGGCGGCGTCGAGCTCGCGCAGCGGCGCCACGCTCAGCCGCAGGCCCATCGCGTGCAGCACCT
>JAHDYE010000036.1:0-7493 GCA_023383035.1 Burkholderiaceae bacterium
CGCCGCGAGGAGTTGCTGATCAAGGCCGAGGTGCTGCAGAAGATCTGGATCCTGCGCAAGCTGCTGCACGACATGGACGAACTCGAGGCGATGGAGTTCCTGCTCGACAAGGTGCGCCAGACCAGGAACAACCAGGAATTCTTCGACATGATGCGTCGCGGCGGCTGACGCGCGGAGCAGCTGCCCGCCGCGCGCGGCGTCCCGGCTTGCGCGACCGGCGGTCCGGCCCCTATAATCCCCTGTTTTGCTGCCGTGCCCCGTCGTTGCGGTTGCGCGGCGCTTCCCGGCCCGGCGGCGGCCGCTCACCGGGATTCGGAGATCTCGACATGAAACAAGGCATCCACCCCGATTACCGCGAAGTCGTCTTCATGGACATGGCGAGCGGCTTCAAGTTCGTCACGCGATCGACGGTCGCCACGCGCGAGAAGATCAAGATGGACGACGGCAAGGAGTATCCGCTGTTCAAGCTCGACGTGACCTCCGAGTCGCACCCGTTCTACACCGGCGCGCAGCAGCGCATCATCGAGACCGGCCGCGTCGAGAAGTTCCGCCAGAAGTTCGCCCGCGGCGGCAAGTGATCCGCCGGCAGGCGACGATCCGCAAGGCAGCGCAGGCTGCCTTTTTTTGATTTATCGTTGCGGCGCGCAGGCCGGCGGGCGGCCTGCCCTTCCCGTGCAGTGCACTTCCGCCCGGCGGACGCGCCAACGGCCCGCGCGTCGCCACGGGCGCTCTCGCCGGCGCGCATGAGACCGTTCATCGTCACCGAGCTCGAAGCAGGCAAGCTGCCGCGATGGGGGCTGCTGGCGCTGTGCGCGCTGTACGTGCTCCCGGGCTTCATCGGACGCGATCCGTGGCGCACGCAGGACGCCGCCGGCTTCGGCATCGCGCTGTCGATGATGGGCGGCGACGCGGCCGACTGGCTGATGCCCAACATCGCCAACCTGCCGGCACCCTCGGAAGGCCCGCTGCCGTTCTGGCTCGCCGCCCTGCTCGGGCAGGTCGTCGCGCCGCTCGTCGGCGAGCACGGCGGCGTGCGCCTGACGGTGGTCGCGCTGCTGACGCTGGCGCTGGTGCTGGTCTGGTACACCACTTACGGCCTGGCGCGCCGGCCCGGCGTGCAGCCGTCCGATCCGTTCGGCGCCTCGGCCTCCCAGGTGGACTACGGCCGCGCGCTCGCCGACTCGGGCCTGCTGGTGCTGATGGCCACCTTCGGCCTGATCGTGCGCATGCACGAAACCACCGGCGAACCGGCGCAGATCGTGTGGATCGCGGCGTTCCTGTTCGGCTGCACGCTGGCGCTGGATCGTCCCGCTGCGGGCGCCGCGATCGCGGGCGCCGCGATCGCGGCCACGCTGCTGAGCCGCGGCGCCGGCACCGCCATCGCGCTGGTGCTGGTGCTGGTGCTGCTGCCGCTGGCCTGCCGCGACTACCGGCTGGTGGGCCGGCGCATGCTGCCGGTGGCGGTGGCGGTCGCGCTGGCGGGTGCGCTGCCCTGGCCACTGGCGCTGTCGGCCGGCAGTGTCGCCGAGCGCGCCCACCTGCTCGACTGGGCGGCGTGGAACCTCGGCTCGATGTCCGGCCCGACGCTGGCTTCGCTGCACTACTTCGCGCGCACCGTGCCGTGGTTCTTCTGGCCGGCCTGGCCGGTGGCGCTGTGGGCCGCGTGGCGCTGGCGCGGCCGCTGGGGCGAACCGGCCGTCGCGCTGCCGATGCTCACCGCGCTGGCGCTGGCGCTGCGCGCGCTGGTCACGCCGTCGGGCGCCGAGACCTGGCTGCTGCCCATCACCGTGCCGCTGGCGATGCTCGCCGCGATGGGCGTGCCCACGCTCAGGCGCGGCATCGTGAGTCTGATCGACTGGTTCGCGGTGACCAGCTTCACGCTGTTCGGCATCGCGATCTGGGCCTACTGGATCGCGCTGATGACCGGCTTTCCGCCGCGCATGGCCTACCGCGCGAGCCAGCTCGCGCCGGGCTTCACGCCGCAGTGGATCATCGTGGAGATCGTGCTCGGCGGGCTGGCCACCATCGCCTGGCTGGCGCTGGTGCGCTGGCGCGTGTCGCGCCAGCCGCGCATGATCTGGCGCGCGATGGCGCTGTCGTGCGGCGGCCTGGTGCTCGCGTGGTTCCTGCTGATGACGCTGTGGCTGCCGGTGTTCAACGAGCGCAACACCTACCGCGACGTCGCGCACGGCCTGGCGGCGGCGTTCGACGGCGGCGAGGCCTGCATCGAGACCCGCAACCTCGAGCGCGCGCCGCGCGCCAGCTTCCACTACTTCGCACGGCTGCGTTTCGCGGCGCGCGGCGAGCAATGCAACTGGCTGCTGATCCAGGACGAAGGGCCGACCGCGCGCATGACCCCGGCGCCCGAGCCCGGCTGGACCCCGCTGTGGCAGGGCCAGCGGCGCAGCGACCGGCACGAACGCTTCCGCCTGTATCGGCGCAACGCCGATGCCGGTACGCCCTCCGGTCGCGACACGCCTTCCGGCCGGAACGCCCCTTCGGACCAGCACACGCTCTCCGCTCGCAACGCGCCTTCCGGTCGATGACCCGGGACATCCTGAAGCTGGCCTGGCCGGTGTTCGTCGGCCAGCTGGCGGTCATGCTGAACGGCGTGATCGACACGATCATGGCGGGCCGCCTTTCGGCAGTCGACCTGGCCGCGGTCGGGCTCGGCGCGAGCATCTACGTCAGCGTCTACATCGGGCTGATGGGCATCCTGCTCGCGCTCAGCCCGATCGTCGCCCAGCACTTCGGTGCCGGCCGCTTCGACCAGATCGGGCTGGAGGTGCGCCAGGCAGTGTGGCTGGCGATGCTGCTGGCGCTGCCCGGCTGCGTCGCGCTGGGCTGGAGCGGGCTGTGGTTCGCGCTCAGCGACCCGCCGCCCGAGGTCGCGGCGGTCGCGGCGCCCTACCTGTGGGCCACGGCGGCCGGGCTGCCCGCCGCACTGCTGTTCCGCGTGTTCCATGCGTTGTCGAACGCGGTCGCGCGTCCGAAGGCGGTGATGGTGATCAATCTCGCCGGCGTGGCCCTCAAGGTGCCGCTGAACACGCTGTTCATGTACGGCTGGGGCATCGACGGCACGACGATCGTGCCGGCGCTCGGCGGCGCCGGCTGCGGCGTGGCGACGGCGATCATCCTGTGGCTGTCGGTGCTGCTGTCGATCGTCGCGCTGCGCATCGAGCCGCTGTACCGCGAGCTTGCCGTGGTCGGCGGCGGCGCGCTGGGCCGGCCCGACCCGGCGCGACTGCGCGGACTGCTCGCGCTCGGGCTGCCGATCGGCGCGAGCTACCTGGTCGAGGTGACCTCGTTCACCTTCATGGCGCTGTTCCTGGCGCGGCTGGGCGCGACCGTCGCGGCGAGTCACCAGATCGCGGCCAACCTGGCCGCGCTCGTCTACATGCTGCCGCTCGCGCTGGCCACCGCCACCAGCGTGCTCGTCGCGCAGTCGATCGGCGCCGGGCGGCCGGCCGAAGCGCGCGGGCGCGCCTGGGCCGGCCTGCGCATTGCGCTGGGCTGCGCACTGGTGATCGGCATCGCATTGTTCGCGTCGCGCCAGCGGCTCGCCGGCCTCTACACCGGCGATGCGTCACTGGTGTCGGCCACGGTGCCGCTGCTCGGACTGGTTGCCGCATTCCAGCTGTTCGACGCGACGCAGGTGATGTGCTCGTTCGTCCTGCGCGCCTACCGGATCACCACGACGCCGATGCTGGTCTACGTGTTCAGCCTGTGGGGCATCGGGCTGGGCGGCGGCTGGTGGCTCGCCTTCGTGTTCGGCACATCGGACCACGAATGGGCCCCCGCGCTGGCCGGCGCGCGCGGCTTCTGGGCGGCGGCCGGCCTGAGCCTGGCGGTGGCCGCGGCAGGCCTGGCGACGATCCTCGCGCGCGTGTGGCGCGCCGAAGCCCGCGGTCGCGGCGATCAGCCGCCCGAGGCTGCGGTCGACAGGAACCGGTCGCGGTAGTAGCGCAACTCGTCGATCGATTCGGCGATGTCGGCCAGCGCGGTGTGCGCGCTGCGCTTGACGAAGCCCCTGGCCACCTCGGGACGCCAGCGCTTGCACAACTCCTTGAGCGTGCTGACGTCGATGTTGCGATAGTGGAAATACGCCTCGAGCCGCGGCATGTAGCGGCTCATGAAGCGGCGGTCCTGGCAGATCGAGTTGCCGCACATCGGCGACTTGCCGGCAGGCACCAGCGGGGCCAGGAAGTCGAGCAACGCCTGCTCCGCGGTGGCCTCGGTCCACGGCGAGACGAGCACCCGGTCGACGAGGCCCGAACGCCCGTGCGTGGCGCGATTCCACTGGTCCATCGCATCGAGCACCGCGGCGGGCTGGCGAATGGCGATCGCCTCGCTGCGCGCGATCGTCTCGAGCGCGTCGTCGGTGACGACGATCGCCACCTCGATGATGCGGTCGACGATCGGGTTCAGCCCGGTCATCTCCATGTCGACCCAGACGAGCAGCGTCTCGTCGGGCACGCGCGCCGCGCGGGGATCGGCGTCGCCGCGCGGGCCGGGGCCGTGCGACGCAGGCTGCTGTGACATAATTTTTCTCCTGCGTCGATTCTCGCACAGCGTTCGCCTTGACCGCTTCCGCCTTCGCACTGGTGTTCGCTTGCGCGCTGCTGGTTTCGATCGCGGTGCGCCTGTGGCTCGCCACGCGCCAGATCCGCCACGTCGCGCGACATCGCGACGCGGTGCCCGAGGCGTTCGCCGATCGCATCACGCTGTCGGCCCACCGCAGGGCCGCCGACTACACGGTGGCGCGCGTGCGACTGGGCATCGTCGACGCGCTGGTCGGCGCCCTGCTGCTGCTCGGCTTCACGCTGTTCGGCGGGCTGCAATGGTTGCTGCAGACGCTCGCGCCCTGGCTGCCCGATGCGCCGTTCGCCCGCCAGATGCTGTTCGTCGCCGCGGTGGCGACGATCGGCGCGCTGGTCGACCTGCCGATCGCGTGGTACCGGCACTTCAGGCTCGAACAGCGCTTCGGCTTCAACCGGATGACGCCGCGCCTGTTCGTCACCGACGCGCTGAAGGGCGCGGCGCTCGCCGCCGTGCTCGGCCTGCCGCTGCTCGCGCTGGTGCTGTGGCTGATGCGCAGCGCCGGCGCGCTGTGGTGGCTGTGGGCATGGCTCGCCTGGGTCGTGTTCAACCTCGCGGTGCTGGTGCTGTACCCGACCGTGATCGCGCCGATGTTCAATCGCTTCGAACCGCTTCCCGACGGCGCGGTGCGCGAACGCGTGGAGGCGCTGCTGGCGCGCTGCGGCTTCGCCTCGAAGGGCCTGTTCGTGATGGACGGCAGCCGCCGCTCGGCGCACGGCAACGCCTACTTCACCGGACTGGGCCGCGCCAAGCGCATCGTGTTCTTCGACACGCTGCTGTCGCGGCTCGATCCCGACGAGATCGAAGCGGTGCTCGCGCACGAGCTCGGGCACTTCCGGCATCGCCACATCACCAAGCGGATCGCCCTGGCCTTCGTCGCCAGTCTGGCCGGCCTGTGGCTGCTCGGCTGGCTGTCGCGCCAGGGCTGGTTCTACCAGGGGCTCGGCGTCACGCCGGGCGCCGGCGAGTTCGACGCCGCCGCGCTGGTGCTGTTCTTCCTGGTGCTGCCGGTGTTCACGTTCCTGCTTCAGCCGCTGTCGAGCTGGGCATCGCGCCGTCACGAATACCAGGCCGACGCGTTCGCGGCCGCCCATGCACGCGCGCGCGACCTGGTCAGCGCGCTGGTGAAGCTCTACGAGGACAATGCCTCGACCCTGACGCCCGATCCCCTGCACTCTGCGTTCTACGATTCGCACCCACCCGCATCGCTGCGGATCGGACGGCTACACGGCATGCCGGGCGGCGGCCGTGACGACCGGATCGGCCATGCCGCAGCCTGAGAAACGGAGCGGGCGACGCAACCCCATGCCTGCCGGAAACAAGCACCGATGAAATCCCCCATCCCCCGCCAGCAACTGCTGGCCCGGAAATCGCGCCCGATGGAAGGCGAGCGCGCCTACACCGACACCGAGATCGAAGTGCAGCTGACCGAGCTCGCAGGGTGGAGTGCGCGCGACGGCGCGCTGGAGCGCAGCTACGCGTTCCGCGACTACTACGACACGGTCGCCTTCGTCAACGCGGTGGCCTGGATGGTGCACGGCGAGGACCACCATCCCGACCTGACGGTCGGCTACAACCGCTGCGTCGTGCGCTTCGGCACCCATTCGGTGGGCGGAATCTCCGAGAACGACTTCATCTGCGCCGCCAAGAGCGATGCCGTCTTCGGCCGCGGCGGCAACTGAGTCGGCGCTGGTCGCGGCCAGCTTCGGCCGCCAGTTCTACGTCCGTTCGCGCACCGGTGCCTGGCCGGAACGGGTCGCGGTCACTCGCGGCAAGCGTACCGACGTATGCGTCGGCGACGAGGTCGAGGTGCGCCTGATCGGCGCCGACCAGGCGGTGATCGAATCGATTCACGCCCGGCGCACGCTGCTGCAACGAAGCGACCGCTGGCGCCGCAAGCTGATCGCCGCCAACGTCGACCAGGCGGGCATCGTGATCGCCGGCGATCCGCCGTACTCGGAGGCGCTGCTGGTGCGCATGCTGATCGCCGTCGAGGCAGCCGGCATCGAGCCGGCGCTGATCGTCAACAAGTGCGACCTCGCCGACGCGATGCGCATGATCGAACCCCGGCTCGCCGCCCATCGTTCGCTCGGCTACCGCGTGATCGAGATCTCCGCCGGCACGCAGCCGGCGGCTGCCCGCGCGGCGCTGGGCGGCTGGCTCGCAGGCCGCACCACGCTGCTGATCGGCCAGTCGGGCATGGGCAAGTCCACGCTGGTCAACGTGCTGGTGCCCGATGCCGACCTGCGCACGCAGGCGATCTCGGCGGCGCTGGCCAGCGGGCGCCACACCACGACCTTCAGCCGGATGTTCGAGCTGCCCGCCGCCACGGCCGCCGATGCGCGCATCATCGACACGCCCGGCTTCCAGGGCTTCGGGCTGGCGCATCTGTCCGCGTCGCAGCGCATGCACGCGATGCGCGAGTTCGTCGCGCTGCTCGGTCGCTGCCGCTTCAACGACTGCCGGCACCATGACGAGCCCGGCTGCGCGATCCGCGAAGCGGCCGAGCGCGGCGACATCGACGCGCTGCGCCGCCGGCTGTACGCGCAGATCGACGACGACTGATCGGGCGACCTGGCGGCAGCCGGGCGGCAACCGGCGGGCGACCGGCCTGGCGGCTGGCTCGGTGACCGGATCGGCGGCCCGCTCAGCGGCCGAGCCAGGCGGCGATGGTGAGCATCGCGAACAGGCTGATCCACAGCACGACCGAGCGCCAGACCAGCCCGACCGCGCTGCGCAGCCCCGAGGCATCGGGTTCGGCGCCCTGCCACTCGAATCCCTGCTCGCCCGCCGCCCAGCGCGCTTCGAGCGCCGGTTCGGCCACGCGCAGGCCGAGTGCGCCGCCGCCCGAGGCCAGCAGCAGGGCGCGCTGATCGTCGGTCGTCCCGGCGGCC
>JAHDYE010000036.1:7503-23235 GCA_023383035.1 Burkholderiaceae bacterium
CGCGCCGCGCCAGCAGTACACCGCGTCCTCGAAATTGCCGACGATCGCGAACCCGGCGGCCGAAAGCCGGGCGGGCAGCCAGTCGATGACCCGGTAGGCGCGCATCGCGAAGTGGCCGTAGGGTTCCTCGACGCGCGCGGCGCCTTCGGCGACCGTGTCGCCCCAGCGCTGGGCGAGCATCTCGGCCAGGCGGTACAGCACCGGACCGATCAGCCCGGGCAGCAGGATGTACCAGAACAGCGGGCCGAACACATGGCGGTGCGCAGCCACCAGCGCGTGCGCGATGGCCTGGCGGCACACTTCGTTGACCGGCGTGTCGCGACGCGGCCGGTCGGACAGGTCGTCCGGATCGGCCTGGTTCAGCCAGCGCTCGAGCACGCGCCGCGCGCCCTCCGGATCGTCGCTGGCCAGCGCCACCTGGATCTCGGTGAACGCGTGGCTGAACTGGCGAAACCCCACCGTGAGGTACAGCACCGCCACGTGCACCACGAACAGCGCCAGCGGATGCAGCCATGCGGCGACCCACTCCAGCGCGGCGATGCCGGCCACGCCGAGGCCGACCACCACC
Organism: Burkholderiaceae bacterium; assembly: GCA_023383035.1. Taxonomy (GTDB): domain Bacteria; phylum Pseudomonadota; class Gammaproteobacteria; order Burkholderiales; family Burkholderiaceae_E; genus Zeimonas. The sequence continues at coordinate 8,072 of JAHDYE010000036.1, forward strand.
AGCCATCCGATCATCCCGTGCTGGCGCTCGCCGGCGTCGCTGGCGCCGCGCACCAGGTCGGCCAGACCGGTGGCCGCGCGGTACGCGGGATTGCCCGCGGCCAGCGGCCGCCCCTGCTCGATGAGCAGCGCGAAGATCAGCGCGACGAATCCCATCCCGGTCAGATCAGGCAATCAGCAGACGATACAGGTTGCGCAGCATCGCTGCCGTTGCGCCCCAGATGAAGTGCTCGTCGATCCCGCCCGGCGGCCGGTAGGGCATCGCGAAGAACGTGCGTTCGTGGCCGCCGAGCTGCACGCGGCGCCGCTGGTGATGACGCGGATCCATCAGGAACGCCAGCGGCACTTCGAACGCCTGCGCCACCTCGGAAGGATCGAGGCGCAGCTCGAAGCCCGGCACCACCAGGCCGACCACCGGCGTCACCTGGAAGCCGGTGCCGGTGAGGTACTCCGGCAGGTATCCGATCACCTCGACCCGCGAGGGCTCCAGGCCCACCTCCTCGCGCGCCTCGCGCAGCGCCGCAGCCGCCGGCGAGGCATCGTCCGCCTCGATGCGCCCGCCGGGGAACGCCACCTGTCCGGAGTGGTCGCGCAGGTGGAAGGTGCGCTGGGTGAGCAGCACCGTGGTGCCGTTCCGGTGCGCGACCAGCGGAACCAGCACGGCCGCCGCGCGTGGATCGGCACGGTCGAGACGGAAGCGGTCGTCGGTCTGCTCGGGCTGCCACGCGGGCGGATGGGCGAAGCGGCGGCGCAGCGCCTCGGGATCGAGGCGTTCCGGCCGCACCGGCGGCAGCGACTCGCCGGTGGCAGCGATCGGCATTTCGCGCGGATCGAAGCGCGCGGGCTGCATCGCCGCCTCCACTTCCCGCAGAGGGGCCGATTCCGCACCCGGATCGATCGAGTTCACGTCCATGGACCGAAAAGTACAACAGGGCGCCTGATGGCGCCCTGTTCGTTTTGCCCGAGACGCCGCGAGGCGTCTCGTTCCCGCTGCGACCGGAGCCGGGGAAACGCTCCGCCCGTCGCGTTGCAGCCCCGCTCAGGCGCTCGCCGCGCCGCCGCCGCGCGCCGACTTGCCCGGCAGCTTCTCCTTGATCCGCGCCGACTTGCCGGAGCGCGCACGCAGGTAGTAGAGCTTGGCACGGCGCACATCGCCGCGGCGCTTGACCTCGATGCCGGCAATCAGCGGCGAGTACAGCTGGAAGGTGCGCTCGACGCCTTCGCCCGAGGAGATCTTGCGGACGATGAACGAGGAGTTCAGGCCGCGATTGCGCCGCGCGATCACCACGCCCTCGTAGGCCTGGACGCGCTTGCGCGTGCCTTCGACCACGTTGACGCTGACCACCACGGTGTCGCCGGGTGCGAAGACGGGGATGCTCTTGCCGAGACGGGCGATCTCTTCCTGCTCGAGCTGCTGGATCAGGTTCATGCCGAATGCTCCTGGAGCCATCGTGCGCCGGACCGTCTCGTCGGCGCCCGCGCGATCACGAGGGCACCGCCACCATGCTTCGGCCGGACCGGCGCCTTGCCGACCCCGGCCGACTTTCGCCGGGCAGAGGATGGGTTGCTGCGGAATTCCGCAAAGCCGGCGATTTTAGGCTTTTTCGGTCCGGCCGCCAACTCCGCGGCGAGGAGGTGCCAGCCCCGGACGGCAATGCCCCCGGTTGGCCCCCGCCACCACCGGGAATCGAGTCGCCGAACCGGGTTCAAAGGCCGAAGAAGAACACCGGGCTGGCCAGCGATTGCTGGACCTGCCTGATCGACTCCTCGCAGTCGCGTCGGTCGAAGAACGCCTCCTTGCTGTCCGCGATGGGCTTGCCCTCCCGGACGTAGTAGGTCCAGTACCACCTTCCCCTGCCGTCCGGACGAGCGATGAAGCAGGGGTAGGTGATCGCAGTCATGTGACGTGTTCCCGGGATGTTCGCGTTCATGGAGATGGTGCGATCGAAAACCGCATTGCTGTGCGATCGTCCGGGTCCATCGGGCATCGGTCGCCATGAGCCAGCGGCACGTTGCGGGATATCCCTGCAATTCGCTTGCCAGCCCGGCGCGGCGGGCGGACACATGGGTCGGGAGTCGGTTTCCGAGGGGTACGGCTGGCCGCTCATGTCCTTCGAGCGCGGCATGTCGTTCCGGGATCTGAACACGCAACGTTCACGACGTTCACGTTTCTGAACATCGGACGGGCACGACGCGTTCAGCTTTCGAGTCATGTCCCGGCATCGCGACGCAGGCACGCAGCTTGCGAACGGTGAGCCTCATGCTCCTGACGCTCCTTCTGGTGTCGTTGATCGGCGCCCCTGTCTCCTGGTGGCTGGTGCGCCTCGATGCGCGGCTGTCAGGGCTCGCCTGGATGCTCCCCGCCGGCCTGTTCCTCGGCTTCTCGTCCTTCGTGCCGACACTGCTCGGCAACGGTCCGGTCGACGAGGTCTGGTCCTGGATTCCCTCGCTCGGCGTGACGCTGGCCCTGCGCATCGACGGCCTGTCCCTGCTGTTCGCGCTGCTGATCACCGGCATCGGCACGTTCATCTTCCTCTACGCGGGTAGTTATCTGCGCGGCGACCCCGACATCTCCCGGTTCTTCGCCCGGCTGACCCTGTTCATGGGCGCCATGCTGGGCGCAACGCTGGCCGACGACATGATCGTCCTGCTCGTGTTCTGGGAAGCCACCAGCCTCGCGTCCTTCCTGCTGATCGGCTACAGGCCGGAAGAGGCGGCTGTCCGGCGCTCCGCGCAGCAAGGCCTGCTCGTGACCGTGGGCGGAGGCCTGGCGCTGCTCGCGGGAGCCATTCTCCTGGGGCAGGCGGCCGGCACCCTGCGCATCTCCGGGATCATCGCGCAGGCTCCGGCGCTCGCGGCGCATCCGCATGCGACATGGATCATCGCGCTCGTGGCGCTCGGGGCATTCGCCAAGTCGGCCCAGGTACCGCTGCACGCCTGGCTCCCCAACGCCATGGTCGCACCGACGCCGGTCTCGGCCTTCCTGCATTCCGCCACCATGGTGAAGCTCGGCGTGTACCTGCTCGCGAGGTTGAACCCGGTCTATGGCGAGCACGCGTTGTGGACGTGGCTGCTCCTGTGCACCGGGCTCGCCACGATGACGACCGCCGCCGTCCTGGCGCTCCGGCAGACCGATCTCAAGCGCGTACTGGCCTATTCGACGATCGTCTCGCTCGGCACGCTGGTCATGCTGCTGGGCTTGCCACACCCCCTGGCCGGAACCGCCATGGCGGTCTACCTGCTGGTCCACGCCCTGTACAAGGGATGCCTGTTCATGGTGGCCGGCATCATCGACCATGCCGCCGGGACACGCGATACGACCCGCCTGCGGGGGCTCGGCAGGCAGATGCCGCTGACAGCGGGGATCGCGGTGCTGGCCGGGCTGTCCATGGCCGGATTGCCGCCGTTCATGGGCTTCATCGCCAAGGAACTGGTCTACGAGGTCAACCTGCGCGACGGCTCCTGGTTGCCGGTGGCCATCGCCCTGCTGTCGAACGCCGTCATGGTCGCCGTTGCCGGCGTGGTCACTTTCCGGGTGTTCTTCGGTCCGGCCGTCCCCACGCCGCAGCAACCGCATGACCCGCCCCCGGCGCTGTGGGTCGGTCCGGCACTGCTGGCAGGGCTGGGCCTGCTGCTCGGGCTGGCGCCGTCGCTGGTCGGGGAGTTCATCACCGCCGCGACGCAGGCCGTGACGGGACAGCCGGACCAGGTCCAGTTGTCCGTCTGGCACGGCTGGACCCCCATGCTGGCGCTGAGCGGACTCACCCTGGCGCTCGGGCTCGTCTTCTATGCCTGCTGGGACCGGATGCACCGCGCCCTGGTGGCCCGGGAGGTGATCGACGACCACGGGCCGGACGCGCTGTACGACCGCGCCCTGGCAGCACTCCAGCGCGTCGCGGCATGGCAGACCGAACGCATCCAGACCGGCAGCCTGCGTCGCTATACCTGCACCACCCTGGCAGTGACGGGCATCGCGGTGTTCGTTGCGCTCGCCGGCACCGGGGCGTCGGCCGTCCCGTCGTTCGATGGCGCCTGGAGCCTGCACGGCCTGGTCCCGCTACTTCTCGTGCTCGGAACGGTCGCGGTGCTGCGGGCCAGGGGCTTCGTCGCCGGCATCGTCGCCGCGGGCACCGTGGGCTTCGGCGTGGCGTTGACCTTCCTCTTCAATGGGGCGCCGGACCTGGCCTTCACGCAATTCTCGGTCGAAGCGGTCGCCATCGTGGTGCTGCTGGCGATCGCGGGACGCATGGCGGGCAATGGCCGCGACGCGCGGACCCTCTCGCAACGACACGTGGATGCCGTCGTCGCCACGGGCTTCGGCATGGTCGCGACGCTGGTCCTGTTCGCGGTCCTCGAGACGCCGTTCGACCCGCGCCTGTCGGATTTCTTCCGCAGCGCCAGTGTTCCCGAAGCGCATGGCCGCAACCTGGTCAACGTGATCATCGTCGACTTCCGCGCGCTCGACACCCTGGGCGAGATCACCGTGCTGACACTGGCCGCGATAGCCTCCGCAGCCGTTCTGGCCGGCACGGCCGCCCGGCGGCGACGCTCGCAGGACGCATCCATCCCTCGGGAGCGCTCGTGAACAGCCTGATCCTGCAGCTGGCCGGTCGCATCGTGCTGCCGGTATCGCTGCTCTTTTCGCTCTATCTGCTCTGGCGCGGCCACAACGAGCCCGGCGGCGGTTTCGTCGGTGGGCTGATCGGGGCGGCCGGCTTCACCGTCTACGGCTTGCCGCGCGGTCGCGCCCGGCTCCTCGCGGCGCTGCGCTGGTCGCCCACCGGCATCGCCGGCAGTGGCCTGGTGCTGGCCTTGCTGTCGGGAATCCCTGGGCTGCTGTCGGGAACGCCGTTCCTGACGCACCAGTGGCAGGTCTGGAGTGACGGATTCGCCATCGGTACCGCGCTGGCATTCGATGTGGGGGTATACCTGGCCGTCCTCGGCTCGGTCTGCGCATTCGTGAGTTTCTATCTCGGCGAGGACGGGGCCTGATGGAAGCGCTCTATGCCATCGCCTTCGGCGGCATGCTGGCTGCGGCACTCTACCTGCTGATGTCGCGCCACCTGCTGCGCATGGTGCTGGGCCTGTTGCTGCTGGGCAATGCGGTCAATCTCGCGATCTTCATCAGCGGACGACTCTCGTCGCGTGTGCCACCACTGGTTCCGGAGGGGGAGATCGTGCTCGCGGCGGGCGCCAATCCCCTGCCTCAGGCCCTGATTCTCACGGCCATCGTCATTTCCTTCTCGCTCGTTGCCTTCACCGTCGTGTTGTTCGAGCGCGCCGGCTCCGCACTCGGCACGGCCGACCCGGATGCCATGCACGAGGCCGAGCCGCGGAAGATCACGCGGGGGGCCGCGCCGCCGTGTCGCGGAGAGCAGGCATGACCGGCGCGTGGATCCTGGCGCTGCCGGTCTGCATCCCGCTCGCCACCATGGCGCTGTGCGCGCTGCTGCAGCGCCGGGTGCTCGCACAGCGGCTGGTCAGCATGACGGGAAGCGTGGCCCTGCTGGGATCGAGCCTGCTGCTGCTCTGCGCCGTCTATGACGGCACCGTGCTGGCCACCCAGTTCGGCGACTGGCCCGCACCGTTCGGCATCAGCTTCGTCGCCGACCTGCTCGCATCCGCCATGGTGGTGATCACCGGGCTGATGGCCGTGGCGGTGGCGATCTACGCACTGGTCGATGGCGCCCGTGACCGTGAGCACGCCTGGTTTCACCCGCTCTACCACGGTCTTCTGCTGGGCGTGGTGGGCGCCTTCCTCACGGGCGACATCTTCAACCTCTACGTGTGGTTCGAGATCATGCTGATCGCGTCGTTCGGCCTGCTGATCCAGGGGGGAACGAGCGAGCAGCTGGACGCCGGCGTGAAGTACGTCGTCCTGAACCTCCTGGTCACGACCCTGTTCCTGCTGGGCGTCGGGTTCCTCTACGGCCTGACGGGCACGCTGAACATGGCCGATCTCGCCGGCGTGATCCCGCAGGTGGAGAACCAGGGACTCGTGAAGACCCTGGCCGTGATGTTCCTGCTGTCCTTCGGCGCGAAGGCAGCGGTGTTCCCCTTGTTCTTCTGGCTGCCGGCCGCCTACCACACGGCGAGCGCCCCGATCGTGGCCATCTTCGCCGCGCTGCTGACCAAGGTCGGCGTCTACGCCATCCTTCGCGTGTTCACGCTTCCCTTCGGCAGCGCTCTGGACTTCGTCGGCCCGCTGATCGGCTGGATCGCAGGACTGACGATGATCACCGGCGTCCTGGGCGCAGCGGCGCAGTTCGACATGCGCCGCATCCTGTCGTTCCACATCATCAGCCAGATCGGCTACATGCTGGTGGGGCTGGCGGTCGCCACCCCACTGGCCCTGGCCGGGTCCGTGCTGTACGTGCTGCACCACATCATCGTCAAGGCCAACCTCTTCCTGATCGCAGGCGCGGTCCGCCACGCGGCAGGCTCCTACCATCTCGGGAGCATCGGCGGCCTGCATCGCAGCGCCCCGCTGCTGGCCCTGCTGTTCGTTGTCCCGGCGCTTTCGCTGGCGGGCCTGCCGCCCCTGTCGGGCTTCTGGGCGAAGTTCATGGTCGTGCGATCCAGCCTCGAAGCCGGACATGCCGTTCTGGGCGCTGTCGCGCTGGCGGTCGGCCTGCTGACCCTGTACTCGATGCTCAAGATCTGGAACGAGGCCTTCTGGAAGCAGGCAAGCCCCCTGTCCGACCAGGCCGCCCGTCAGTGGCGAGCCGCTCCTCGCGCGCGCCTGGCGATGCTGGCGCCGATTCTGGCGCTGGCCGCCGTGACCATCACCATCGGGCTGTGGGCCGAGCCCTTCGTCGACTTCTCCCTGCGCGCAGCCGAGCAGATGCTGGGTGGCGAGGCCTATGCACGCGCGGTGCTGGGCGGGACTCCGGCCCGCGGAGAGCTGCCGTGAAGCTGCTGCGCCGAAGCCTTGCCTGGGTCGTGCTGGCTGCGCTTTTCGTCCGCGAGCTCGCGTTCTCGGTACGCGATGTACTGGCCGCCGTCATGAACCCGCAGCGCATCGAGCGCAGCGGCATCGTTGCCGTACCGCTGGATGTGCGCACCGATGCCGGGATCGTGTTGCTCGCCAACCTGATCACCTTGACGCCGGGAACGACGAGCCTGCATGTCTCGGACGACCGCGGCTGGCTCTACATCCATGTGATGAACCTGTCCGGGGACGTGGTCGAGCAGATCAAGCACGGCTTCGAGCGACGGGTCATGGAGGCCCTGGAATGAGCGACGCGATCTTCGACATGGTGCTCGCGGCTTCGGCCGTGCTCCTGGTTGCTGCGGCCATCGTGGCGGGCGTGCGCATCGTCCAGGGCCCCGCGGCCGCCGATCGCGTGATCGCCCTGGACATGCTCGGTCTGCTGGGCGTGGCCGCGGCAGGGCTGGCGGCACTCGCAGCGGGATCCGTCGCCTTCGTGGACGTGGCCCTGGGCATCGCATTGGTGGGCTTTCTGGCGACGGTCGCCTTTGCCGGCTACATCGCGCGCGGCATCATCCCCAGCGGCCGTCCGGATGGCGCCCAGGAGCGCAAGCCATGAGCCAGTGGATCGGCGCAGTGCTGTTGCTCGGTGGCAGCGTGATCTGCCTGTTCGCTGCCGTCGGCGTGCTGCGCCTGCCGGACTTCTTCATGCGCATGCATGCCGCGACGAAGGCCGGAGTCGCCGGCTCGGGACTGGTGCTGCTCGGCGTTGCAGCCTTCGACGGCTCCGCTGCGACCTGGACCAAGGCGGTGCTCGCAGTGCTGTTCCTGCTGATGACGACTCCGGTGGCAGGCCATCTGATCGGTCGCGCAGGATATGTCAGCGGCGTGGCGCTGTGGCGCGGCACGAGCGAGGATGCGCTGGATGGGATACTTCCCCGGGCAGGCGTCACGGATGAGGCCCGGACAGGCAGCCAGGGTGACAACGCGACCGCGGGGGCGCCATGCACGGGCCGGAGGTGCTGATGCCGCGGACCATGAGATCCCGCGCCGATATTGCCTGAATTCGAACACCCGCAGGAATCCATTCGATGCGCCGGCCAGGCTGACCGCCATGCCTTTCCCGATCATCCATCGCCTTCCAGTGAGCGCCCGCGTGCCGCTGGCGATGGTCGGCATCGTGCTCCTGACGGCGCTCGGCAGCACCCATATCTCGACGCGCAGCCTCTCCGCGCAGGTGGAGGTGCAGCTGGAACGGATCGGGCAGATCTACCTGGACGGCCTGGCCGCGTCGCTGATGCCTCCGGTATTGAATCGGGACATCGACGGCATCGACCGCGCACTCGACGAAGCCCTGCGCATGCACCAGGGCGTCAAGGAACGTCGCCTGCTCCTGCTCGACGACAGCGGCAGCGTCATGGCCCGCGCCGATCGCGATGGCGTCGGGAACGCCAGTCTGCCTGCCCCTGCGCAGCAGCAGGCGCGAGGCTATCTTCTCGACTCCGAGGATGGCAGCTACTGGGTGTGGCGACCCTTGGCCGACGAGCGCACGGCCGCCGTCGGATCGATGACCCTCGTGGCCAACCTCGATGTCTCCGACTACATCGCCGAACGACAGGCGCTATGGCTGCGTGTCGCTGCGTTCGATCTGGGCTTCGGAACCGTCTGCGCCCTGGTGGGCCTGCTGCTGATGCGCCGCCTGCTGCGACCCATCGACATGTTGACGCGGCACCTGCAGCAGGGCGAGCAAGCGGCGCCCCTCCCCCTGGCGGAGCACCACATTCCTGCAGGCGACCGGGAGACGGTACAGCTCGTACGCGCCTACAACCGCATGGCCGCGGCCACGCGCGATCGGGAGGCCATGCTGACATTCATGGCCAAGCAGGAACGCGAGGCCGTGCTGGGTCGTCTCGCCGCGACGCTGGCGCATGAAGTGCGCAACCCGCTGACAGGCGTGATCACGGCGATCGAGACGCTCCGGAAGTTCGGCGACCGTGAGGCGGTCCGGGCGGAGGCGCTGGACTTCATGGAGCGCGGCATGCGCGCCCTGACCGACGTGACGGACGCGACCCTCGCCACGCACCGATCCGCCGTCGAAGGCAGCCGGTTCGGACCGCAGGACCTCATCGACGTTCGCAGGCTCGTCGCACCGAAGGCCAGGCAGGCGGGTGTGGCCTTGCATGTCACGTCGGGTCTCGAAGCTCCTGTGCCCGTTGCCGGGGGCGAGGTGCGGCAGGTCCTGCTGAACCTGCTGCTCAATGCCGTCGAGGCGTCGCCCGCAGGCGGAAGCGTCCTGCTGCATTGCGCGGTGAAAGGGGCACATCTGCGCCTGGAGATCGGCGACGAAGGCAGCGGACTCCCGGAAGACCTGGTGCGCAGCCTGGAGCACGGTCTCGAGTTGAGCGGCAGCGCCGGCCTGGGAGTCGCCGTGACCGTCCGCCTGCTGCAGCGCTTGCGAGGGCGCATCGCCGTGGATGTCCGATCCGGTCGCGGAACACGCATCGTTCTCGATCTGCCGCTGGGCGCGCCGCCCGGTCCGGACCCCGGCGCTGCGTCATGACGAGCCAGACCGGTTCCTCGCCTCGCGTCCTGATCATCGAGGACGATGCGATTCTCGGCGGCGCCCTGCTCCAGCGCCTGCGCCTGGAAGGCTTCGTGGTGGAGCTGGCCGCCGACTGCGCACAGGCCGTGCGGGCGATGCACCGTGCACGACCCGACTTCGTGCTCTCGGACATCCGTCTGCCGGACGGCTCCGGCGAGGACCTGTACCGCCAGGCGCTGCCCTTGCTGGGCAACACGCCCATCGTGTTCGCGACCGCGTACGCCGACGTGGGCCAGGCGGTCCGGCTCGTGCGCGCCGGCGTGGACGACTACCTCACGAAGCCCTACGACGTCGACGAACTGGTGACGACCATCCGGGAGCTTCTGCCGGACAAGCCCGAGCCCGCGTCTCCCGATACCGGCAAGGGTTTCGGCCTGTCCGCTGCCACGACCGCCCTGGCGGCGGACCTGAAACGACTGGCGTCGCGCGATGTGCCGGTGTTGTTGCGCGGCGAGACCGGCGTCGGCAAGGAGATCGCCGCCCGCTTGCTGCACAGCCAGTCCAGGCGCTCGCGCCAGCCCTTCGTCGCGGTGAACTGCGGCGCGGTGCCGCGCGAGCTCATGGAGAGCCAGTTCTTCGGTCATGAACGCGGGGCGTTCACGGGCGCCACGGCGACACATGCCGGCTTCTTCGAGGAAGCCGGGAGCGGCACCCTGTTCCTGGATGAGATCGGGGAGCTCGATGCGCGCCTGCAGATCGCGCTGCTGCGCGTGCTGCAGGACGGCGTCTTCCGGCGGATCGGCGGCCGCCAGGACCTGCGGTTCGAGGGCCGCATCGTGGCGGCGACCAATGCCGATCTGGACGAGCTCATCGCCCGGCGCGAGTTTCGCGAGGATCTCTACTTCCGCCTGGCGGTGGTCGAGGTTCGCATTCCGGCCTTGCGCGAGCGCCTGGACGAGGTGCTGCCACTCGCCAGGCAATTCGTGCAGCAGTCTGCCGAGCGGCAAGGCCTGGCTGTTCCGGAGCTCGACGACTCCGCGGCATCGGCATTGCTGGCGCACGCCTGGCCCGGCAACGTGCGCGAACTGCGCAATCGTGTGGAGCGCGCAGTGGCGCTGGCCGACGGGCCGGTGCTCAGTGCGTCGGCACTGTTTCCGGAGATGACGCTGGACAGGCTTCCGGTACGGGACGGTTCGCTGGCCGACGCGCGAGAGCAGGCTGAACTGGCCAGCATCGAGCGGGCGCTCGAGCTTTCCGGCGGCCGTCTGGGGGAGGCTGCGCGTCGACTCGGCATTTCCCGCACGACGCTATGGAAGCGTCGCAGGAATCTCGGGCATTGACCGGCTGCGAGCCAGTGGCTGCGCGTGTCGCCGGCCGCGGACAGTTTGCCGTCTTCCCGGCGCCGGACCGGCGACCGCCGGCATGTCCGGGCGTCGGCCGGGGGGCATTTCTATCTGGTTCGACACTCCGCGGCGAGGAAGGCCTCGTCGGCCGCGTCCAGCCGACCCTCGGCACGCGCCCGCGCGATCAGGTCCGGGCGCCGCCGCAACGTGGCGCGCAGCGCCTGTTCGCGCCGCCAGCGGGCGATCCTCGCATGGTGGCCGGACAGCAGCACCTCGGGCACCGGCACGCCCTCGAACACTTCGGGACGGGTGTAATGCGGGCAGTCGAGCAGGCCGTCGGCGAACGAGTCACACGCCGCCGAACGCGCGTCGTTCATCGCGCCGGGCAGCTGGCGCACCACCGCGTCGATCAGCATCATCGCCGGCAGCTCGCCGCCGGAGACGACGAAATCGCCCACGGCGATCTCCTCGTCGACGTGGCGGTCGATCAGCCGCTGGTCGATCGCTTCGTAGCGCCCGGCCACCAGGATCAGGCCGGCGCCGCGCGCCAGCTCGCGCACGCGCCGGTCGTCCAGCGGCCTGCCCTGCGGCGACAGCGCGATCACCGGCCGCGCATCCGTGGCGGCGCGGCGCGCCGCGGCGATCGCGTCGGCCAGCGGCTGGGCCAGCATCACCATGCCGGGGCCGCCGCCGTACGGGCGGTCGTCGACGCTGCGGTAGGCATCGGTGGCGAAGTCGCGCGGATTCAAGCACGTCAGCGACCACAGGCCGCGCTCGTGCGCGCGGGCGGTGATGCCGAAGCGCCGCAGCGGATCGAACATCTCCGGGAAGATCGTGATGGCGTCGATGCGCATGTTCAGTAGTCGAGCTCCCAGTCGACCAGCAACGTGCGGCCCGGCAGGTCGATCTCCAGGATGACCTGCGGCACGAAGGGAATCAACCGCGACGCTCCCGGCGCGTCGTCCGCGCCGGCCGCCTCGACCCGCAGCACCGGATGCGCGCCGAATTCGTCGACCGCCGCCACGATGCCGAGCGTCTCGCCGGCCGGATTGCGCACCACGCAGTCGACCAGGTCGATCCAGTAGACCTCGCCGGCGTTCGCTTCCGGAAACACCGCGCGGCTGACCATCACTTCGCAGCCCTTCAGCGACTGGGCCTGCTCGCGGTCGTCCAGGCCGGCGGCCTTGGCGACGAGCGCGTCGCCGTGCACGCGTGCCTGCTCGATCTCGAGCTCGCGACAGCCGTCGCGTCCGCGCAGCCACCAGCGCTGCTGGCCGCGCAGGATCGAATCGTGGGGATCGTTGAAGGGGGCCACGCGGATCCAGCCGCGTACGCCCCAGGCGCCCGTCACCTTGCCGAGCACCACCGCGTCGGCCGGAAGGCCGTCGGCCGCGCCCGCCGGCGACCGCGCGTGCGCCATGCCGGTGAAGGAAGCGTCGATCGGGCCGTCGATCGGGCCCGAGCCGGCGTTCAGGCGGCGGCCGGCTGGGCCGCTGCGGGCTGGGCGGCCGCGTACTGCTTGACCAGGCGCGCCACCGTCGGCGACAGCGCGGCGCCCCGCTGCTTCCAGAAGTCGACGCGGTCGACGGCAACCTTCAGCGGCATTTCGTTCCCCGCCGCGATCGGGTTGTAGTGCCCGAGGCGCTCGATGAACTGGCCGTCGCGACGGCTCTGCTTGTGCGCAGCGACGATGTGGTAGAAGGGGCGCTTCTTGGCGCCGCCGCGGGTCAGTCGGATGACGACCATGATATGTCCTTCGGTCCGGTAAGCGGAAAACCGTAAATTGTAGCTCGCGCGCGCTGCAGCGGCAATCGGCCTCGCGAAGCGGCCTTCAGAACAACCCCAGCTGAGAGCCGTCCGCCTCGCGGCGGAACAGGTCGGTGCGCAGCGCCGAACGCCGGCCTCCGAATCCGTGCCGGCGCACCGCCATGTCGAAGCGCAGGCGGATCAGCTCGGCCCAGCTGCCCTGGCCGGTCATCCGGCTGAAGAAGCGCGGATCGTTGAGGCGGGCCTGCTGCTCGCCGCCGCGCAGTTCGCGCAGCCGCTGCAGCACCCGCCGTGCGCGCTCGGGATAGTGCGCGCCCAGCCATTCGACGAACAGCTCGCGCAGCTCCCACGGCAGCCTGAGCACCTGGTAGAACGCCATCCCTGCGCCCGCTTCGCGCGCTGCGCCGAGCACCTGCTCGATCTCGGGTTCGTTCAGGAACGGCACCACCGGCGCCAGCGAGACCCCCACGGGAATGCCGGCCTCGTGCAGCCGGCGCATCGTCTGCAGGCGGCGCCACGGTGCCGCCGCGCGGGGCTCCCAGCGCCTCGCCAGCGCCTGGTCGAGCGTGGTGACGGTGACGTAGACCGCCGCCAGCCCGTCGCGCGCCATCGGCGCGATCAGGTCGATGTCGCGCTCGACCAGCGACGACTTGGTCACGATGGTGAACGGCTGGCGAAACGCCGCCATCACCTCGATCAGCCGGCGGGTCAAGCCGTAGCGGCGCTCGATCGGCTGGTAGGCATCGGTGGCCGAACCGAGGTTGATCGGCTCGCAGCGATATCCGCGCGCACCGAGCTCTTCGCGAAGCCGCTCGACGGCGTCGATCTTCACCGACAGCTTCGATTCGAAGTCGAACCCCGGAGACAGCCCCACGTAGCCGTGGTTGGGCCGCGCGTAGCAGTAGATGCAGCCGTGCTCGCAGCCTCGGTAGGGGTTGATCGACAGGCTGAAATGCAGGTCGGGTGACGCGTTGCGCACGATCAGCGAGCCGCATCGTTCCTCGCGCACCTGCGTGCGCAGCGGCGGCGGCTCGCCGTCGTCGCGATACCAGCCGTCGTCGGCCGGCTCGCGCTCCAGGACCTCGAAACGATGCCGGGGGTTGGAGGTTGCGCCTCGACCCCGCACCGGCGCGGACACGCTGCTCATGCCAGGCCCGCTCGCAATGACTGTATGTCCGAACAGTATACGCGATGCGGATCACGATGCAAGGCCGGACTCGGGCGTGGGCTGCTGCGCGTTGTATGCTGGTTCGTCCCTCGAGCGCCCCGCGATGCTCCCGACAACTCCCTGCCCTCGATGCGGCACACCGAATTCCGCCGCGGCTTGCTGCGTCGCCTGCGGGGCTGCGCTCGACCCGCCGTTCGACGCCGCTGCCCTGCCGGAGTCCGACGTGCCGGCCCGACCGGAGCTCGAGGCGCCTGTCCTGCCGGAGAACGCGCGGCGCGACGGGAGCACGCGATGGTGGCGCCATCGCCATGTCGTGGCGTTGGCGATCGCGTTGAGCGCCTGTACGATCGGCTCGCTCGCGATCTACGCAATCCACCGCACGACGCCCGCCGTCCCGCCGGGCTTCGAGCGCGGCGAACGCGCCGACGTCACGGTACCGGCGGCACCGGCGGAGGACACGGAGCGCCCGACCTCGCATCGATCCGAGCCGGACGTGCCGACAGCCCCGGCCGCGCAAGCCCCGATCGCGCCGGCTCCGACCACGCCGCCCCCGGCGATGCAAGCCCCCGATCCCGCGCCGCCCGGCGATGCAGCACCACCCCCGCAATTCCAGGGACCAGCCCCGGCCGCGGAACTGCCCCCTGCGACGTCCGGGCCGGTCGCGACGCGTGGCGAGGAACGGCTGGCAGCCCTCCAGCAGGCGCAATGTGCCGGCGCGACGATGCTGGGCCGCGTGGTCTGCAACGAGCGGGTGCGCCTGCGCTACTGCCGCGAACGCTGGAATGCGCATCCCGACTGCATCGTGGCGGCCCCTTCGGACCCGGTGCAGTGAGGCCGCGCAGGAACGACGCAGCGATGCGCACGCGAAGGCGCAGCAATGACCGCACGCGCCGGCAGCCACCGAGCCGGCGCGGCCGCGGCAGGAACGATCAGAACGCCGATTCGGGCATCGCCAGCACGCCCGGCGCGCCTTCGACGGCGGCTGCCTTCAGCGCGCCTGCCTGCACCAGGATGTGGTCGGCGTGGAAACGGGCGGTGGCGATCTTCGCCGACAGGAACTGCGCGTCGCCTTCAGCCGCCTGCAGCATGGCGTCGGCGGCCAGCGCGGCACGCGCCATCTGCCAGCCCGACAGCACCACGCCGGCCAGCTTCAGGTAGGGCACGCTGCCTGCGAACACCGCGCGCACGTCGCTGCGGAAGGTGTCGACCACGTAGGCCACCGTCTCTTCGAGCGCCGCCCGGCCGGCAGCGAGCCGGGCGCCGATCGCGGCGAGCTCTCCGCCGCGCGCCGACAGCTGCGCCTCGGTTTCGCGGATCCTGCCGATCAGCGCGCGCGCCACCGCGCCGCCGTCGCGCACCGTCTTGCGCCCGACCAGGTCGTTGGCCTGGATCGCGGTGGTTCCTTCGTAGATCG
>JAHDYE010000037.1 GCA_023383035.1 Burkholderiaceae bacterium
CAACGACCCGAGGGTGATCGAGGCCTATATCGGACATTCGGCGCCGGTCGAAGCCTCGGCTTCCATCGACCGCGAACACGACATCGAAACGACCTTGCTGCGTGCGGCGGTCGAGGCCATTTCGTCGGAGAAGGACAAGCAGGCGGTGGCAGGCACTCTCGACCGGATCGCCGAATACAACAAGGCCCACTTCTCCTCCGAAGAGCTTCAGATGCGCATGTATGCGTATCCGGACCTCGACCTTCACGCCCGCGATCACGTACGCATGATCGCGGACCTGGAGGTGGTCGTCGACTGCCTGGATCGCGACGACCGCGAACTCGCCGGAAAACTTGCCACGCAATTGCTGGACGATCTGCTGAGACATATCGACGGCCGCGACCGGAAGTTCTCACGCTACCTCGGCAGTCTTGCCGCCGCCGATTCGCATCCATGACGATCGAACTGCGCGAAGGCGATCTCGACCTCACCGACATCGTTCGTACCGGGGACACGGTATTCTGGGGACAGGGCACGTCGGAGCCGCTGACGCTGACCGAGTCGCTGGTCAGGCAGCGCGCCGACATCGGTCCGATCAAGGTCTTTCTCGGTGCAGCGTTCTCCACGACGGTACAGCCCGAGCACACCGACTACCTGTCGTGCACCAGCTACGGAAGCATCGGCGAGAACCGGCATTTGTCGAAGGCAGGCGTGTTGCAGATATTGCCGTGCCATTACTCCCAGCTTCCGCACCTGATCGCCCGCGGCGAGTTGCGTTGCGACGTCGCGTTTCTCCAGCTCAGCGCGCAGAATCCCGCGGGCGATTACAGCCTCGGGGTCGCCAACGACTACATGCTGGACGCCGCACGCGCTGCCCGGGTGGTCGTTGCCGAAATCAACGACCGGTTGCCGTGGACGTACGACGGCGGGTCGCTGGCCGGACTGCGGATCGACTACGTGATCAGGACATCCCGACCCGTAGTCGAACTGAAAGCGCCGCCTCCAGGCGAACGCGAACAGCGGATCTCGATGCACGCCGCCCGCTACGTGCCCGACGGAGCAGTTCTGGAGACGGGCATCGGCGCGGTCCCTGACGCGATTCTCTCCGCCTTGCATGATCATCGGGATCTGGGCGTACACACCGGATCGATCGGGGACGGCATCATCAGCCTCATGGAGGCCGGTGCGGTGACCAACCGGCTGAAGCCGGTCGATCGGGACGTGACGGTTTCAGGCGTCCTGTTCGGCAGCGAACGCCTGTTCCGGTTCGCGCACCGCAACCCCGCGATCCGACTGAGTCCCGCCCGCTATACCCACGATCCGTCGGTTCTCGCACGGTTCGACCGGTTCGTCGCGATCAATTCGGCCATCGAGGTGGACCTCACGGGGCAAGTCAACGCCGAAGTCGGCGACGGCACCTACATGGGCGCGGTGGGTGGACAGGTCGACTTCGTACGCGCTGCGACGAGTTCGCGGCACGGGCGTTCGATCATCGCACTGCCTTCGACCGCGAAGTCGGATCGCGCGAGCCGGATCGTCGCCAGGCTGGCTGGAGGGGTCACGACCAGCCTTCGCAGCGACGCAGACATCATCGTCACCGAGTGGGGCGCCGCAGAACTGCGTGGACAGACGATACCGGAACGAGCACGCCGCATGATCGCCATCGCGCATCCTGCGTTCAGGGAGCGACTCGAGCGCGAGGCTCATGCCCTGTTCGCGAGAAACGCGTTCCCCTAGAGACGGGATCGAACGGACATGACCGGAATCAACAGGAGCCGGACCAGTGGACTTCTCACTCAGTTCTGAACAAAGTTCGATCCGCGAAGCAATCGCCGACATCTGCTCTCAGTTCGACGACCAGTACTGGCTCGAACGGGATCGGACGGGCGGCTTCCCGGAAGAGCTTCACCGTGCGCTCTCGCGCGACGGCTGGCTCGGCATCTGCATTCCGGAAGCTTACGGCGGCAGCGGACTGGGGATCACGGAAGCCGCCATCATGATGCAGGCGATCAGCGAGTCCGGCGCAGGCCTCTCGGGTGCCTCTGCCGTTCACATGAACATCTTCGGCCTGAATCCGGTGGTCGTCTTCGGCAACGAGGAGCAGAAGCGGCGCATGCTCGAACCGATGGTCGCCGGTCGCGAAAAGGCCTGCTTCGCGGTGACCGAGCCCAACACGGGATTGAACACGACCCAGTTGAAGACGAAAGCGGAGCTCCACGGTGATCACTATCTGGTCAACGGACGAAAGATCTGGATTTCGACCGCCCAGGTCGCCCAGAAGATGCTGCTGCTGGCACGCACCACGCCGCTGGAGAAGGTCACGAAGCACACGGATGGGCTGAGCCTCTTCTATACCGATCTCGATCGCCGATACATCGACGTCCGCGAGATCGAGAAGATGGGGCGCAAGGCAGTCGATTCCAACGAACTGTTCATCGACAATCTGCCCATTCCGGTGGAGAACCGGATCGGAGAAGAAGGCAGAGGGTTCGAATACATCCTGCACGGGATGAACCCGGAGCGCATCCTGATCGCGGCGGAAGCGATCGGGCTCGGCCGCGCTGCCCTCGGGCGCGCAACGAAGTATGCAAAGGAGCGGGTCGTCTTCGATCGCCCGATCGGACAGAACCAGGGTATCCAGCACCCGCTCGCGGAATGCTGGATGGAGCTGGAGGCCGCCAATCTCATGATGTTCAACGCGGCGTCCAGATACGACCGTGGACTGGCCTGCGGCGCGGAAGCGAACGCTGCGAAGTACCTGGCCGGAGAAGCGGGCTTCAAGGCCTGCCAGACCGCCGTCATGACCCACGGCGGCTTCGGCTACGCCCGGGAATACCACGTGGAACGCTATCTTCGCGAGGTGATGATTCCGCGCATCGCGCCGGTCAGTCCGCAGATGGTGCTCTGTTTCATCGCGGAGAAGGTCCTCGGATTGCCGCGATCGTACTGAGGCGGCGGCGGGTCAACCCGGCTGCGAAAGCAGCTCCCTGAGCGGCACCGCTTCGTCGGCGAGCCGGTCGGCGTCGATCGAGGCGCGCGCCGCGACCAGCCGCTTGGCGACCATGAATTCCGCCGGGCGGTTGACCACGTCTGCCGCGATGATGGATCCGTTCCGCAGGTAGAAGGCGGTGAAGGCCCGCGTCTGCATGGCTCCACGCAACACGAAACCATCGTAACCGTCGGACAGCCCCACCATCTGCAGCTTCAGGTCGTACTGATCCGACCAGAACCAGGGTACCGGGTGGTAGGCCCTGGGCTTGCCGCACAGTGTTGCGGCGGCGGTGCGCGCCTGCTCCAGTGCGTTCGGCACGGACTCGAGCCGGATGCGGCGGCCGTAGACGGCACTCCGGTGAACGGTACAGTCGCCGGCGGCGCAGATGGACGGATTCGAGGTCACGGCATGCTCGTCGACCACGATGCCGGCATCGATCTCGAGTCCGGCGGCCGCGGCCAACTCGACGTTGGGCAGCATGCCGACCCCGACGACGATTACGTCGACCTCGATCACGGTTCCATCGGCGCAGACCACCGCGCGCGCCGACTTCCCCGTCGCATCGCGTTGCAGGCCGCGCACGATCGCATTGGTCCGGATGTCGACGCCGGCCGAGCGATGAACGTGCTCGTAGAAAGCCGAAAGATCCGGCCCGGTCACGCGGGCCAGCACGCGCGGCTGCGCCTCCAGTACCGTCACGGCAGCACCGAGCGCGCGCGCGCTGGCCGCGACCTCCAGACCGATGTAGCCGCCGCCGACGACCAGCAACCGGCTTGCGGGGAGCAGGCTCGCGCGAATCGCGTCCGCATCCGCCCGGGTACGGAGGTAATGCAGATTGGAGGGTTTCCCGTCGGCCGGCATTCCGTCGCACGACAGGGGCCTCGGACGGCCACCGGTACACAACGCGAGTCGTGAGTAAGCCAGTCTCGTGCCATCGGACAGCGATACCACCCTGCCCTCGGGATCGATGTCTCCGACTGCCACGCCGAGCCGCAAGCTGACATCGGCTTTCGCGTAGACGCCCGCCGGGCGCAGCAGCAGCGATTCCGCGGTCGCCACACCCGACAGATAGGCCTTCGACAGCGGCGGCCTCTGATAGGGCAACGGGGCTTCGTCACCGATGAGAACGATAGGGCCGGCCCAGCCGTTCTGACGCGTCGCCATGGCAAGTTCCGCGCCGGCGGTTCCGGCACCGACGATCAACAGGGTATCGGTCGATTTCATGATGTCGCGTGACAGTTGCTATGATGGACCGACCAGTCGGCCGACCGTATTTCGACTGATCCGGCGCATCTGTCGCGGCGAGCAAGAACCACCGGAATGGGTACCATCGCGGCTCACGAACCGCGAGCCGGTGTTGCGAATACAGGGAGGTTTGCCATGGCGCGCGTGCGTGCCGACGACTACGACGACAAGAAGCAGTCCATGCTCGACCGCGCGGCGGCACTGTTCGCCCGGAAGGGTTTCGACGGCACGACGATGATCGACGTTGCCGACGCCTGCGGTGCATCGAAGTCCCTGCTGTACCACTATTTCGGGGGAAAGGAAGACCTGCTGTTCGCCATCGTCAGCGAACACATCAAGGCACAGTCGGCAGAACTGTCCGGCATCGTCGACCTGCCGCTGCCGGCCGAGGAACGCTTCGCCCGCTTCATCGCTGCGTTCGTGGAGCGCGCCGCCGACTCGCGCAACGAGCATCTGGTCCTGATGAACGACCTGAAGTTCCTGCCGCAGGCCCGGCAGGCACAGGTCCGAAAGCTCCAGACCCGACTGGTCGGTCTGATGATTGCCCTGCTCAAGGAGATCAATCCCGGTCTGATGAAACCGGCCAAGGTGCAGGCCCCGTATGCGATGCTGTTGTTCGGAATGATCATCTGGACTTTCACGTGGTACCAGAAGACGGGTGCGCTCTCGCCGGCCGAACTCGCCGCACGGATCTCCCACCTGTTCGTGCACGGTTTCAAGGACGGCCGATTGCCGGCGATCCGCTGACGCCACGGAAGCAGACAGGCACGAACGCCGGCGATCAGGTCGGGTTCGCACCGGCAACGATGCCTTTTTCCGCCAGCCGTCCGAATTCCGCAGCGCTCACGCCCAATACATCCTGGAGAACCTGCTCGGTGTGCTGGCCGAGCCGCGGTGCCGGGCGGGGAGCAGCCCGCGGCACGGCCGAGAAATCCAGCGGTATGCCGGGAGCCAGGTATTCGCCGATACCGGGTTGCCGGATGAGCTCGAACATCGGGTTGGCTGGCGAGCAGGCTGCGTCGTCCCGGACCAGTTGGCGCACCGTCTGATACCGGCCCCAGCAGACACCGTGCGCATCGAAGGCCTCCTGCACGTCCCGCAGACGCTGCCGCGCTACCCACTGCCCCACCCGCGTCGCGATTTCCGAGCGCGCCAGGAAGCGATCGCCTTCCTTCTCCAGATCGAGACCGAGCCGCTGTCCGAGCCCGGACATTTCGGCACCCAATCCCGTCGCGGCGCACAGGGAATGCCATTGCTTGCGCGTCAGCCCGACGACCATCACACGCTCGCCATCGGCACAGACGAAATCCCGCCCGAATGCGCCGTACAGGTAGTTGCCCGTGCGCTCGCGCTCTCGTCCGAGTTGCGCTTCCGCGATGAAGCCCAGATGTCCCATCATCGCGAGAGCGACATCCTCGAGCGCCAGCCTGACGTGCTGGCCTTCGCCGCGCAACCGGCGATGTCGCTCGGCCGCAAGCAGGCCGGTGGCCGCCAGTTGCCCGGTGACGAGATCCCAGGCCGGCAGCAGGTGGTTGACGGGTTCGGAACCGTTCTCGGGACCGGTCAGGAACGGAAGGCCGACCGCGGGGTTGACGGTGTAGTCGACGGCGGAGCCTCCATGGCGATTGCCCTGGATCGTCAGCTGGATCAGATCGTGACGCCGCTCGCGCAACGTGTCGTAGGAAAGCCAGCCGCGAGGCGGGAAGTTGGTCAGCAGGATGCCCGCATCCGCTCCCTGCGCACAGATGAGGGCAGTCGCCAGTTCACGGCCTTCCGGAGTGCCGAAATCGAGGGCCACGGAGCGCTTCGATTTGTTCAATCCGCACCAGAACAGGCTTACGTCGTCCGCGGTAACCGGCCAGCGCCGGAAATCGAGTCCACCACCAAGGCCGTCGATGCGGATGACATCGGCGCCGAGTTGGGCGAGCGTCATGCCGCCCAACGGCGCCGCGACGAATGCCGACAGTTCCACGATACGCAAGCCCGCGAGAATTCCGCTCTGCGACATGATTTCCCGGCCGTTACGGCTGTGCCTGACCGATCGCGCGTTCCAGAAGGTTGCGCGCGACGACTTTCAACGCCAGCGTTTCTTCCGCACCTTCGAAGATCGACAGTACGCGCGCATCGACGAAGTAGCGGCTCACGGGCGTCTCCTCGGCGTAACCCATTGCGCCGTGGATCTGCAGCGCCTCCCGGGTGATTCGTTCCGCCGAGCGGCAGGCGAAAAGCTTGGCAAGGCTGGCTTCCATGCGCCCTGCGCCGTGATCCAGCATGTGACCGACCGCGTAGGTGAGCTGGCGACAAGCTGCATACTGCGCCGCCATCCTGGCGAGCTTGGCGCGCGTGAGCGGATAGTCGATGAGCGCAGCGCCGAACACCCGGCGATCGGCTGCGTATCGAAGTGCCGCCGTGAGCGAGGCGCGCATGATGCCGCAGGCGCGTGCCGCCGTCTGCATCCGGCCGCCCGTCATGCCCGCCATGGTCAGGTAGAACCCCCTGCCCAGACCGGATTCGCCGCCGATCACGTTGGCGTCGGGAACGAAGAAATCCTCGAAGGCGAGATCGAACGAATGCATGCCGCGATAGCCGATCGTCGCGATCGCCTTTCCGGCAAGCAGGCCCCCGCGTTCCTGGCGATGGACGAACTCATGGCCTTCGAATGACGGCTTTTCGACCAGCAGCACGCTGAGGCCGCGATGGCCGAGGGATCGATCCGGATCCGTGCGCGCGACGACCATGATCAGGCCCGCCTTCCCCGCAAACGTGCACCATGTCTTGGCGCCGTCGAGCAGCCATCCGCCTTGCGTTCTGGTACCCCTCAACGCCAGGTTCGCCACATCGGAACCGAAGTCCGGCTCGGTGATGGCGATGGCGCACAACGGCTCGCCCGCCGCGATCCTGGGCAGCCAGTGCGCCTTCTGCTCTTCCGTTCCGCCTGCCAGCATGGCCCGGGCCAGAATCTCCGGACGCGTGATGAGGCTTCCAGCCGCGGCGAGCGACGCTTCCGACAGCACCTCGGTGACGGCGATCATCATCCGGGTATCGTCGCGATCGTTCGGCGCGCTCCCGCCGTATCGCTCCGGGATCGACAATCCGAACGCGCCCATCTCGCGCAACGGCTGAAGCAGGGACTCGGGGACCGTCAGATCGTGACGGTGAATTCTTTGCGCCTGCGGTGCGATGATGTCGGCCGCCAGCCGCCGGAAGGCGTCCTGCGCCATCGCCGTTTGCGCATCGAGCGGCACCGGACCGATCCGGTCGTCGCCGGCAGCGAGAACACGCCCCGCCTCTTCGAGAGCCGACGAGCCGGCTACGGCGCGGCACACCGAACCCAGCCCGGCATCGGCAGCGGCCGTCCGCAACGCTTGCGCGTCCAGATCCAGATCGAGGTAAACGGCGTCCAGCCTCGCCGCGACCGACCGGATCGCCCCCGCCACATGGATCAACGCCAGACGGACGGCGAGGTCTTCGGCGTGCGCGTCGAGTCGTTCAAGAACCGTCTCCGCCGCCAGCAGGTCGGCGCTTGCCAGCGCCAGTTCGTAGCTCGTCACCTGATGCTCGTCGAGCCGGCGCGGGTGGAGTCGTCCGTCGACGGCACATGCGCTCGCCAGGGCGGCAACCGCCCGGTCGAACAGCACGCGAAGACTCCCGAGCGTCCGGCCTGCCACGGCCGCATGGCGGCAGAACCCTTCCGATACGTCGCCGGTATCCATGTCCACGCTACTTGCCAGGCGGCGCGTCGCGCACGCCGGAATGGGTCGCGTCACGGATGCCGTCGAGCGGCGCGAACGCGAGGAAATCGGCGGCGCGCTTTTCCTTCAACGCCGCGTGTCCCTCGCGGAACTCCTCGCCCAGCAGGCAGTTCACCTGATCGTTCTCTTCACGAACCAGTTCTTCCTCGATGCAGGAAGCCGGACGACCCAGCCGCGTCTTCATCCGGGCGAACGCCGCGAGCGGCAACTTCGAGAACTCGACCGCCTTCTCGACCGCTGCAATCATGACGTGCGCATCGGCAACGGCAGCGTCGGCCAGGCCGAGGGCGACTGCATCGACGCCGTCTATCGTCCTGGCATGCATCAGCACCTGTCGCGCGGACGTCAGGCCGATCCGGCGCGGCAGCGAGTACAGGGTCGCCCAGTCCGGCGTAAGTCCGAGCTTCATGAACGGGAACAGGATCCGCGCTCCCTGGCCGACGACGATGTAATCGCCCAGCAGCGCGAGACCCACACTGGCGCCCGCTCCTATGCCTTCGATCGCCGTGATCACGGGGACGCGCGCCCCCGCGATGAGCCGGCACAATGCATGGCCGTGGCGCATCCGCTGCCGCGCTTCGCTTTCGGTGAGCCCGATCATGCTCGGCACATCGCCACCGGAAGAAAAATTGCCTCCGGCTCCGCCGAATACCAGCGCCCGGTTCTGCGGATCGGCCAGTGCGTCGGTGAACGCATCGATCAGGGCTTGCCTGACCTGGAAGTCGACGGCGTTGCGCTTGTGCGGCCGGTCGATGAGGATTCTCGTGACATGCGGGGCAGGTCGATCCACGACGACCGCCGAATCCTCACCGTCCATCCTGTTCTCCCCGCTGTCAGCCACGCAACGCCTCACGTACCTTCGAGCCCGACGATCGAGACGGCGCACACATTCTGGGAAGGTTGTCCACCGAGGTTGTGAATCAATCCAGTCTTCGGATCCGCCAGTTGGCGCGACGCTGCCCGACCCTGCAACTGCAGGTACGTCTCGTAGAGCATGCGGATACCGCTGGCGCCCACCGGATGGCCGAAACACTTGAGCCCACCGTCGATCTGGCAAGGTATCTTCCCGTCGGCGTCGAAGACGCCGTCCATCACGTCGCGTACGGCTCCTCCGTCGGACGAAAGAAACAGATCCTCCATCGTCACGAGTTCCGTGATCGAGAAGCAGTCGTGCACCTCGGTCATGCTGATCGCCGCGCGCGGATCGGCGATTCCGGCCTCCTCGTAGGCACGCCTGGCCGCGATTCGTGCGGTGTGGACGTAGCTGCCATCCCATTCGCTCGACTGCATTTCCCAGCCGTTGGATACGCACACCTGCAGCGCCTTGAAAGTGACGAGATCGCGCTTGCCCAGCCCTCGGGCGACATCGGGCCGGGCGACGATCACGGCGGCGGCGCCGTCCGACACGCCGCAGCAGTCGAACAGCCCCAACGGCTCGGCAATGATGGGGGCACCGAGCACCTGCTCCTCGGTGATCTCCTTGCGCAGATGGGCCTTGGGGTTCTTCACGGCATTGGCATGGCTCTTGATCGATACGTGCGCGATCGCCCGCTTCAGCAGTGCGGCATCGACGCCGTACTTGCGCCGATACGCCGACGCGAGCTGCGCGAAGTTCGCGGGCGCGACGGCGTTCGGATACCACTGCGGAACGTAGGTGCCGACGGTCGCGACCGGCAGGCCGGCATACCCGGTATCCTTCAATTTCTCCATGCCCAGGGCGATCGCCATGTCGCAGGCGCCCGCCGCCACCGCGTAAACCGCGGCGCGGATCGCCTCCGAACCGCCCGCGCAGAAGTTCTCCACCCGCGTGACGCCGATGTTGGGCAGCCGAAGGGCGATACCCATCGGGATTCCGCCACGTCCGACGCCGATGTCATCCATGTGCGTCGAGAACCAGGCTGCCCCCAGTTGCGCCGGCTCGATGCCGGCATCGGCCATCGCTTCGTTGTATGCCTCGAGCATCAGGTCCTCGGGGCTGGCATCCCATCGTTCGCCGAACCGGGTGCACCCCATGCCGAGAATCGCCACCTTGTCCTTGATACCTGCTGCCATCTCCTACTCCGAAGCGGCGACTTCGACCGGCGTGGACGGCGATCGCACCGGCGTGGCCTTCCAGAAGTAGCGCACGAACGCGCGTTTCTCGTCGATGTCCTTGATGCGAAAGACCATTTCCATGGGCGTTCCGACCTCCACGTCCCCACGGTCGATGTCGGTGAACTCCATCAGGATGCGGCCGCCTCCCTCGAAGTCCACCTGTCCGTAGCAATTCGGCGGCGACATGTGAAAGGACAGATACTCCGCGGACCAGCTCAATACCGTGGCCGTCCGATCGGCCAGCTTGTACGGCTGCTGCGTATCCTGCGCCGGACTGCCTTGCTCACAAGAAAGGCGCGACGGCGGAAAGTGCACCTTGCCCGTCTTTTCGCACCGTCCGGCCACCAGGCCGAGAATCGCCTTGCGGTGGCGATACGCGGTACTCAACGCGGTCTTCCTGTCCTGTTCTCCGCGCATTCCGCGCTCCAGCCTGAGCTGGCCCTTGAACGAGAGGAACCGGGTGTAACTGGTTTCTTCGACACCCTGCGCCAGCCAGCGGGAGACTCCCTTCCGGGGCCGGAACGAACGGATCGCATCGGTGACCCGGA
The DNA here is from genome assembly GCA_023383035.1 of Burkholderiaceae bacterium. Classification (GTDB taxonomy): domain Bacteria; phylum Pseudomonadota; class Gammaproteobacteria; order Burkholderiales; family Burkholderiaceae_E; genus Zeimonas. Next base: position 10,611 of record JAHDYE010000037.1, read on the forward strand.
ACACGACGGCCTGCGCACCGCTGCCGAACTGCGCGACGAGAATCGTCTGTCCCGGCCGGGCCTTCTCCAGCGTATGCGCGAGCATCAGCAGGGCATGGGCAGCGCCCGTATCGCCGACCGTCCTCGCCAGTCCGTCGGCGACGGCCCCGGTCCGAATGCCGCAAGCCCCCGCGACCGCGGCATCGATTCTCGGGAAAACCGACGGGAAGACGAAGTGATCGACCTGCGCGGCATCGACGTCGCTGTTCTCCAGCGCAGCGGCGATGACCCTGGGCATCAGCCTGGCAATGCCTTCGTCTCGAACCCAACGCTCTTCCCAGTGGTAGTCGATGTCCTCTCCGGTCATCCGGAACCGGTCGATGAAGTCGATCGTCAGTGCGGCCGAGCCGAGATACTCCGCGATGACGTTGCGGGTGCCGACGATCAGGGCGGCCGCACCATCCCCGTAGTCCAGTTCCTGGGCGCTCGCCGCGCGGGTCTTTCGATCGTCGGCGGCAATGACCAGCACTTCGCCGTCGATCATCTGCGCCTTGGCCATTGCGTCGGACACGCAGGACAGTGCCACGCGCTGCGAGCCGGTCACGTCGATCGCCTCGACGTTTTCGTCGAGAGTCAGTGCCTCGCACACGATTCCGGCGTTGAGTCTCTCGACGAACGGCAGCGTGCCGGAAGCGAGAACGACACTCCTGATCCGGCTTCTGTTCTCGTTCGTTCCGAGGCAATCACGGGCTGCGGCCACGCCCATCGTGACGCTGTCCTCGTCCCAGTTCGCGAAAGACCTCGTGCCTGCCGCCTTTCCCGCGAACTGCGGCGCGTACCAGGCGTTCGCCTCGACCACCGACTGGCGGCTCAGCCGTCGTCTCGGGACGTATCCGCCGTATCCGACGATTCCGATCATTGCCGACAGGCTCCTGCGCATGAAAGTGTTCCGACGCCCGCCAACGGCTGGCACGTTCCGCACGCATGCATCACGTGTCCGTCCGCTCGTCGGCCATATGTCGATCCAGAAACCGGCCGATCGACGCGATCGCCCGTACCGCCTCCGGCAATTCGGCCGGAAACTGCTGGAAGACGTGGATCATGCCGGCCCAGACTTCGAGTTGAACATCGACGCCTGCCGCCCGGGCCTTCAGCGCCAGGACTCTCGAGTCATCGAGCACGGTCTCCCGATCGCCTACCTGGATCAGCATCGGAGGCAGTCCCTTCAGATCCGCGAAGAGCGGTGACGCCAGCGGATCGCGAGGATCTCCGGATTCCCCGAGGTAATTCCTCGCCATTGCGAGGATCATCGGACGCTGATGGATGGGATCCGCCTCTGCTCTGCCTGCATAGCTCTCTCCACTGGCGGTGAGGTCGGTCCATGCCGACATCAGCACCGCTGCCGCCGGCAACGGCCTGCCCTGATCGCGCAGGGCCACGAGAGCCGAAACAGCGAGGCCGGCTCCGGCCGAATCACCGGCTACGGCAATGCGCCCAGGGTGGATGCCCTGATCGAGCAACCACTGATAAGCCCTGCAGGCGTCGTGCACGGCCGCAGGAAATCGATGCTCGGGAGCGAGCCGGTAGTTCACACCGAGCGCCCGGCAGCCGCTCGCCTGCGACAACCGGGCGATCAGTTCGTAGTGCGATCGCACCGAGCCGACCTGAAAGCCGCCGCCATGGAAGTACAGCAGAGTCCGGTCGTTTCGAGCGCCTGGCACCTGGATCCAGCGTGCATCGACGCCGCCTGCCGAAACGGGCGCCGATTGCGACGCCAGTTCCCCCGGGCCGAACAATTCGTCCCAGTCCTTTCGCATCTGCTCGACCGTCGTGGAGCGATTCCAGCTTCGATAGACCTTTCTGACGCGATCGATCACCGACTGCACGCCGCGGTGGTGACCGGCTCCGCTCTGCCGCGGCGTGCGGCGGGGTTCCCGGGAGGCTCGTGCAGTCATCCGCTGCAGCCCATGCCGCCCGAAACGCCGAGCGTCTCGCCGGTGATGAACGATGCTTCGTCGCAGGCAAGGAAGGCGACCGCGGCCGCCACCTCGGCCGGGCTGCCCAGGCGCCCCAGCAGCGTGGCGGCCTTCATGCTCTCGAGCAGCGCGGCACCGCCCCGCTCGACAGCCTTCCGCAGCAACGGCGTTTCGATCGGCCCGGGAGCAATGGCATTGGCCGTGATGCCCTTGCGCGCGTTCTCGCGGGCAATGGACTTCGTGAACGCAATGACCCCCCCTTTCGCCGCGGCGTAGACCGCTCCGCCCCGTGATCCGAGACGCCCCGCCTCGGAAGCGATATTGATGATCCGGCCGAATCCGGCGGCCTGCATGGCGGGCAGCACGGCATGCGTCGTGGCGAAGACCGACTCCAGGTTCACGCTCAGCAGCGTGCGCCACTGTTCGATCGTCGTCGACGTGAAGAAGGCATGCTGATCGACGCCGGCGTTGTTCACCAGGATGTCGAATGGCCCCGATGCGTCGACGACTTCGCGAACGCGCCCGAGATCGGCCACGTCCAGGCCGACGGCGCGGGCACCGATGTCCTGCGCGAGCAGGGCCGCGCTTCCGATGTCGATGTCGGCGATGACGACCTCCGCACCCTCGATCGACAGGCGACGCGCAATGGCCGCGCCGATGCCGTTCGCGCCGCCCGTGACGAACGCACGACGGCCTTCGAGCGCCCTTCTCGCATCCACGGTTCAGCCACCGGTAAACCTGGCCGGCCGGCGCTCGATCACCGCCGCCAGACCTTCCCTCGCATCGGCCGTTCCCGAGAGCTCGGCAACCGCCCGGCTCTCCTCCGGCATGCAGGCATCGACGCCCAGACCGAGACCGTTCCATACGAGGCGCTTGGCCGCCGCCAGTGCCTGTGGAGCGCCTGCCGCCAGTTGCCGGGCCAGTGACAGGGCTTCGTCGACCAGTCGATCGTCGGGTACGACGCGATTGATCAGGCCGATTTCGAGCGCCTGTGCCGCGGTGATGATCGGGTTGGTCAGCACGATCTCCATGGCCTTGCGCAGACCCACCAGCCGGGTCAAGGTGACCGAAACACCTGCATCGGGAGCCATGCCCACGCGCGTGGCGCCGGCAAGGAACTTCGCCGACTCGCCGGCCACGACCAGGTCGCTGGAACAGACCAGACCCAGACCGCCGCCGCCCGCGGCAAACCCCTGCACCGCCGCGACGACCGGAGCATTCAGCCGCATGAGCGCCGAAGCGGCGATCTGCAGGTAAGAGGTTGCCATGCGCAGGTAGTGCGGCAACTCCGCGCCTTTGGACGCGAACACGTGTACGTCTCCGCCTGCGCAGAAGTTCTTCCCCTCACCCGTGAGCAGCACGGCGCGCACGCGAGGGTCGCCGTGGCAAGTCATGACGATGCCGTGCAATGCCTTCAGCAACTCCACATCGAGCCCATTGGAGGCCTGCGGCCGGTTCAGGCGAATGCGGGCCACGCCATGGTCGTCGAGTGCCAGCAACACCGGCCCCTCCGCCACCAGAAGCTCGTCAGCATCGTTCATACCAGCGCTCGCAGGTTGTCCCGACAACAGGGGCGGACCATTCCATCAGATGAGGAAGGCCATCGTGAAAAGCGCCGTCTCGTTGTTCACGAGAATCACCTTCTTGCAGGCCATGCGCAGCCCGTCCGGTTGCCGGCGCAGAACGTACTCGTTACGCGATGCCCAGATCGTCTCGCCCCGCTGGCTGGACTCGAACAACATCGCGTTGGCCGTCACGCGAATGTCGCCGGCTTCCTGTCCGAGCACTTCGATGTTCGAAACGATCCTGCGCAGCCGTGAGCGCGGAATCTGGCTGTAGCGCTTGCCGGTATGCAACTGCCTGATACGCAGCGCGATGCGCGATCGATTATCGTAGACGATCGACATCTCCTCGTCCGGATTCCCTCCTTCTCCGTTGGCGGGAATCCAGTAGATGCCGTCATCGGTCCACAATGCCTCCCAGGCATCGTATTCGTGGTCGTCCTGAAGTCGCGCCTCGCGATAGATGAACTGCGTCACGTCTCTCAACAGCGCGTCGTCGTGAAGCTGCACCGACATCAGTTCGCCTCCATCAACGATCGATAGTAGCCCCACATCCCTCTGGAGGGGACTTCGTCGGTCGCGTCCCCGATCAGGAAGCCGTTCTCGTCGTGGCGTTCGCGATGCTTGCCGCGTCCGAGGAAGACCCATTCGGGGCTCTTGTCCTTCACGCCGCGATGGGAACGCTCGTACATTGCGGCATCATCGGCAAGCAGGAAACCTGCGGGGCCAACCGAGCCCATCGTCTGCTGTCGCATGCGGCGATTCAGATCGGGAGCTCCCTTGAACTGAAGCGCCGTGACATGCTGAATCGTTTCGTCGACCGCGATCGGCTGAAGCACGAACATCTGGATCTCGGCGATGAACAGATTCGGAAAGATCATGATGTGCGGCGTGCCGTCGATCATGATCTCGCGTGCCCTGCCGGCTCCGTACGCCGCCTCCATGCGCGAGACATAGTCGGGCAAACGCTCCGGCGACGTACCGAACCAGCCCAGCGGCTTGCCGATGCGCCGGAACTCCGGCCGCAGATCGACCTCCGAATGGCCGTTTCCGAAGTAACGCGCCACCGCGGTGGAATCACTGCTGTACAACGCACCGATGCCGCTCTGGGCGACTTCGAAGATCGAGGCGTGCACGAACGACGGATGGTAGCCATCGGTTTCGTTTTCGAGCACGAACTTCCAGTTCGCCTTCACCTTGTGCTTGAGGTAACCGGTGGTAATCTCGATCTCTTCCTCCGGAGAGTTGCGGACCAGCGCGTCGATCGCATCCTTCGCCCCGCCCAGGAATTCTTCGAGCGACGGGCCTTCTGCGCAGAGCGAGCCGAAGACGAATCCCTTGTAGATCGCCACCCTGGGCACTCGCCCGAGACCCAGATGCTCGCGGTTGTCGATCTGGTATCCGGAAGGAAACGGGTAACCCCGAAGCTGCCCGTTGTTCAGGAACGTCCAGCCGTGGTAGTTGCACGTGAACGAACGCGCGTTGCCCTTTTCGGTCGCGCACACCCGGTTGCCGCGGTGGGGACAACGGTTGTGAAGCAGGTGGATCCTGCCATCGCGATCGCGCGTCATGAGGATCGGCTCGGGTCCGATGAACTTCATGATGAAGTCATTCGGGTTCGGGACCTCGCTCGTATGGCCTACGTACACCCAGACACGCTGCCAGATCTTCTCGAGTTCCGCCTCGAAGATTCCCGGATCCGTATAGACCGAACCATGCACGTGCTCCGGCCGGATCAGGTGCGCCCATTGCGGCGCACTCCCTGCTGATACCACGACACCTCCCGTCGGTTCATCAAGAGCAGATTCCCTTGATTTCAATCATGGACCGACTGGTCGGTCTATGTCAACCGTATACTGGGGTCTGTGGGGGAAATCGTCCGGCGACCTTGCCGGATCGTCCTTTTTCTCCAGGAGACTTTCCGGACCGCCAACGAGGGCAGCACATGCCGCACATCACCTACATCGAATCGGACGGCACCACGCATCGCGTCGAAGCGGATGCAGGGCGATCACTGATGCAGATCGCCGTCGAACATGCCATCCCCGGCATCCTCGGCGACTGTGGCGGCGCCTGCAGTTGCGCGACATGCCATGCGTATGTCGATACCGCGTGGATCTCGCGGCTCCCGCCCAGGTCCGAATCCGAGGCATTCATGCTGGAGGGAGTGGCCGACCTGCGCGAGAACAGCCGGCTATGCTGCCAGATCAGGGTGCAGCCGGATCTCGACGGCATGATCGTACGCCTGCCGGCGGAACAGGGCTGAGAAGGGTTCATCCTTGCTATGCTGCTGCGTGGCACCGGGATATTCCACGCCGCTGATGAGCGAAGCACGAGCCGCGATGTCGTCCAGTATGGATCGCCCCGTCATCGGCGTGATTGCCGCCGCCGGCCGCGCCACGCGGCTCGCTCCGTTGCCGTGCAGCAAGGAGTTGATGCCGATCGGCGTGCATCGCGAGCCGGCCGAACTTCGCGGGCGTCCCAAGGCGGTCTCGCAGTACCTCCTCGAGAAGATGCGTGCCGCGGGCGCCCGCAGGATCTTCTTCGTGGTGCGTAGCGGCAAGTTCGACATCGCCGACTATTACGGAGACGGTTCGCGGCTGGGCCTGTCGATCGCCTACCTGATGATGAACGAGCCGTGGGGGCCGCCGTTCAGCGCGGCCCAGGCCGCGCCGTTCGTCGACGGCGCGACGGTGCTGTTCGGGTTTCCGGACATCCTGATCCAGCCCGAAGACTGTTTCGTGCGGGCGTGCGATCGCCTGCGCGAGACCGGCGCCGACATCGTGCTCGGCCTGTTCCGGGGCGCATTGACCGATGCGCTGGACCTGGTACGCACGGACGAGCAGGGTCGCGTCGTCGAACTGGTCACCAAGGAGGAAAGGCCACCTCGCGGCGACGGAGATACCGGCTACATGCTGGCGGCATGGGGTCCGGGGTTCACGCGCTTTCTCGTCGACGAAACGCGACGCCTGTCGGCGCTCGCGCACTCCGGCGCACACGGGCCGGCGCCGGACTGGCCGATGGGCGCGGTCATCGCCGCCGCGATCCACGCCGGGCTGCATGTCGACAGCGTGTTCCTTCCCGATGCGCGCTTCCTCGACATCGGCACACCCGAGGGCCTGGCGGCCGCCGGCGAATTCCCGGGCGTGTGGCTCGGCCGGGCGTGATCTCTCATGGCCGATTCGCCCGCAACGCTTCCCGTCGCCTTCTGGCTGGTTCCGTCGGAACCCTGGCGGTCCTCGTTCGGGGCGCTGATCGCCGCGCTGGGCGCCGCCCATCGGGGCCCGGCTTTCGAGCCGCACATCACGATCGAGGTGAGCCGCGTGCGCGGCGACGATCCGGGTCTCGACGCACTGCTGGACCGTGTCGCCGCATCGGTCGAGCCGATGACGCTCACCGCCGGAAGGACAGTGCACTCCGAAGCGCATTTCAAGACGCTGTTCATCGAGTTCGACGACCCGCGTCCGTTCGCGCTGCAGCGGCAGCTGCGCGCCGAGCTGGGCGAGCCCCCCGACTACGTGCTGCACCCTCACCTGAGCCTGCTCTATCACGGCGGCCTGGCGCCGGGCACTCGCGAGCGCCTCGCTGCGGCCCATCGCTTCGACGGCGAGCGTATCGGCTTCGATACGCTCGCCGTCGTGCGCGCGCAGTCGGCCGCAGGCGACCTGTCGGACATCGAAGCGCTCGATACGTCCCTGCGCAGGACGCTGGGTTCGGTGCGACCGGCTCGAGGATGAATCCGCTGCCCTTTGGTGTTAGCATTCGCCCCGTTGGTGCCTGGTCGGCGCATCGTCGACGACCGGGGTAAACGGGAAGCAGGAAGGTCCGGTCCCCACGGGATCGTTCCCAACCTGCGCTGCCCCCGCAACGGTAAGCGGACGGGGTGTTCTCACCCCTGCTCGTGCTTCCGGCCACTGGAGACGCGTTCTCCGGGAAGGCCGCACGGGTCGTTCCGCCAGCCCGGATACCGGCCAACAGGTGGTGCGCGGCCAACGCCTCGCACGTATGGTGCACCCCCGCGGGGAAGCGGGAGTGCGCGCCCTTCGTCGGGTTCCCTTCATGACTTCCAGGTTCCCTTGCGGGCGTCCGCTGCGCGTCGATGCGGATCGCGCACGCCCATCGTTCCTTCCACCGTCCCTTTCACCGTCCCTTTTCCACGGTCGATCGCTCGGTTCCCGGTTCTTCGTCGCGTGCCTCGCGACGTGTGCGACGCTCACCGCGGTGCCGTCCCGCGCCCAGGCGCCCGGCGCCGCGGGGCAATCCCTCGACCCGGTGGTCGTCACCGCCACGCGCAGTGCCACGCGCATCGGCGAGACCGTCGCCGAAGTGACCGTGATCGATCGCGCCGAGCTCGAGCGCAGCGACGGCCAGATGCTGATCGAGGTGCTGGCCCGCGAACCGGGCATCCAGTTCGGCAGCACCGGCGGGCTCGGAAGGACCGGTTCGCTGTTCATCCGCGGACACGAGTCGCGCCACACGCTGCTGCTGATCGACGGCGTGCGCGTCGGTTCGGCGACTTCCGGCACGCCGTCGCTCGACAACCTGCCGCTGGACTCGATCGAGCGCATCGAGATCGTGCGCGGCCCGCTGTCGTCGCTGTACGGCAGCGACGCGGTCGGCGGCGTCGTGCAGATCTTCACGCGGCGCGGTCGCGAAGGCTTGCGGCCGAACGCGCGCGTGACTGTCGGATCGAACCGCTACCGTCAGCTCGGCGGCGGCCTGTCGTTCGGCGACGGCCGCTTCGACGGCGCTGTACAGCTACAGGCGCTCGATACCGACGGCTTCTCGGCCACCAATCCCCGCGTGCCGTTCGGCAACTTCAATCCCGATCGCGACGGATTCAGGCAGAACGCGGCCAGCGTTCGCCTGGGCGGACAGCTCACGGACCGCTGGCGTCTCGAAGGCCTGCTGCTCGAGTCGCGCGGCACGGTGCAATACGACGACGGACTCGGCACGGACGCGCGGGCCAAGCTGCGCACGGCGGTCCAGTCGCTGCAGGCGATCGGACGGCCGGGCAACGACTGGAGCACCAGGCTGATCGCCGCGCACTCGGTGGACCGGTACGACACCGTGGCGAGCGCGAACCCGTTCTTCGATCTCGGCGTGATCGAGACCACCCAGCAGCAGTTCACCTGGGAAAACACCTTCGCCACGCGGCTGGGCACCGCGCTGGCCGGGCTCGAGCGGCTCGACCAGGACGTCAGCCGTCCGGGCCAGCCGTTCGCGGTCAGCGATCGCACCATCGACGCGATCGCGCTCGGCCTGTCGGGAGAGGCCGCCCGCCACGGCTGGCAGGCCAGCGTGCGCAACGACCGCAATTCGCAGTTCGGCAACCAGACCACCGGTTCGCTCGGCTGGAGCTACGCGTTCACGCCGGCGTGGAGCGCCGGCGCGTCGTACGGCACCAGCTTCGTCGCGCCGAGCTTCAACCAGCTGTATTTCCCGGGATTCGGCAATCCGGACCTGAAGCCCGAGGAAGGCAAGCATGCCGAGCTGAGCATGCAATGGAAGGCCGGCCGCCACGGCGTGCGCGCCGCGTGGTTCGACAGCCGCATCCGCAGCTTCATCACCAGCGGGCCGACGCCGGTGAACGTTCCGCGCACTCGCATCGACGGGCTGGCGCTGTCGTATTCGGGACGGTGGAACGACGTCGTGCTGGGCGCGTCGGTGGACCGCATCGACCCGCGCAACGAAACCACCGGCGCGAACTTCGGCAAGATGCTGCCGCGCCGCGCGAAGCTCGCGCTGAAGACGCACGCCGACTGGGGCCGCGGCCCCTGGTCGGTCGGCGCGACCTGGTCGGCGTATTCCGATCGTTTCGACGACGCCGCCAACACGCGTCCGCTGGCAGGCTACGGGACGATCGACCTGCGCGCCGACTGGCGCTTCTCGCGCGACTGGAGCCTGGGCGCGCGGCTGAACAACGTGGGCGACAAGGCGTACGAAACCGCGTTCGGCTACAACCAGCCGGGGCGGGAGCTCTTTCTCACCGTGCGCTATGCGCCGCGCTGAGCCGGTGTCGGCGTGGAAACATCGAGACGGGTCGGCAGCGCGTCCGGTGCGATGATGCACGAGCTCATTCTCGGCGGACAGAAGAGCGGCAAGTCGCGTGCGGCCGAGACGCGTGCCGTGCGCTGGCTGGACGCACCGGATCACGAGGCCGTGCTGATCGCGACGGCGCAGGCCGCCGACCCCGAGATGGCTCGACGCATCGCCCGCCACCGCAGCGAACGGGCGATGCGCGCACCGCGCCTGGTCGCGCACGAAGCGTCGCGCGACCTGGTGGCGGCGTTGCAGCGGCACAGCGCGCCCCGGCGGCTGGTCATCGTCGACTGCCTGACGTTGTGGCTGACGCAGCTGGCGATGCCGCCGGCCGGAAGCGGCGCCGGCGAAGCCGAACTCACCGCCGCGATCGAGCAGCTGGCACTCGCGCTGCGTCGCGCACCGGGACCGGTCGTGCTGGTCTCGAACGAGATCGGGCTCGGCGTGGCGCCGCTGTCGGCCGAAGCCCGTCGCTTCGTCGACACGCTCGGCGTGCTGCACCAGGCGATCGCCGAAGTCTGCGCGCGCGTGACGCTGATGGTGGCCGGATGCGAGCTGCGCGTGAAGGAGGTACGGCCGTGAAGCGGCGTTGTCGTCGATGGCTCGCCGCCCTGCTGCTGGGCGCGTCGCTGGCCGCACACGCGGCGGGTATCTCGGTCAGCGACGACCGCGGGCGGGCGGTCGAGCTGCAGCGACCGCCGATGCGCATCGTATCGCTGCTGCCCTCGTCGACCGAGACGGTCTGCGCGCTGCGGGCCTGCAACCGGCTGGTCGGGGTCGACCGCTTCTCCGACTGGCCGCAACAGGCGAAGGCACTGCCACGCGTCGGCGGCCTCGAGGATGCGCAGCTCGAACGCATCGTCGCGTTGAAGCCCGATCTCGTGCTGGCCGGCCCGTTCGCGCGCGTGGTCGACCGGCTCGAGGCGCTGGGCATCCCGGTGCTGGTACTGGAGGCGAAGGACCTTGCCGACATCCGCCGCGTGCTCGAAGTGGTGGCGCGCGCGCTCGGATCGCCGGGCGAGGGCGAAGCGCTGTGGCAGCAGCTGAACGCACGCATCGATGCCGCGGCTGCGCGCGTGCCGATACGGCTGCGCGGCCGACGCGTGTACTTCGAAGTGGCGCCCGGCCCCTTCGCGGCGGGCGAAGTATCGTTCGTGGGGGAGACGCTGGCTCGCCTGGCGCTCGGCAATATCGTGCCGGCCGCGCTCGGCCCGTTCCCCAAGCTCAATCCCGAATACGTGGTGCGTGCGCGCCCCGACGTGGTGATGGCCTCGGCGCGCGATTTCCCCGCGATGCCCGGGCGGCCCGGATGGGAGCGCCTCGATGCGCTGCGCAACGGGCAGTATTGCCGCTTCGCGGACGACTTCTTTGCGCTCCTGCTTCGCCCCGGACCGCGCCTGGGCGAAGCGGCCGAAGCGATCGTCGCCTGCCTGGCCGGGCTGGACGAACGGCGCGACAAGGTACGGCAATGAGGGTACGGCAATGAGGGTACGGCAATGAGAAACGGCAGCATGCCCGCATCCGCGGCAGGCAGCCCGACGCGGCTGCGCCCGATCGTGGCCTGGCGCTGGACCGCGTGGCGGTTCGGCGGTGCGCTCGCCGTCGCGGCCGTGCTGGTGGGGCTGTGCGGCCTGGCGGCCGGCAGCGAAGGCTGGTCCTTCGCATGGATCGACGAATGGGAACTGGTGTGGTCGATCCGCGCGCCGCGCACGCTCGGGGCGCTGCTCGCTGGCGCATTGCTGGGGCTGGCCGGCGCCGTGGCGCAGGGCCTGTTCCGCAATCCGCTGGCCGACCCGTACCTGCTCGGTTCGGCTGCCGGCGCCGGCCTCGGCGTCGTGCTGGTGCTGTCGGCCGGCAGCCTGGCCGGGGGCACGATACAACTCGCGGCGGCCGACGGCCTGGCGCAACTGGGCCTGGTCGGAGCCGCATTCGTGGGCGCGCTGGCCGGCGTGTCGCTGGCCCTGGCGCTCGCGCGCGGCGCAGCCAGGCCGATGGTGCTGCTGCTGTCGGGGGTGGTGGTCGGCGTGCTGCTCGCCGCGCTGTCCGACCTGCTGATGCTGCTGTCGCCGCAGGCGATGCGCGGCAGGCAGGTGTTCCTGCTCGGCACCACCGGTTTCCTGGGCTGGGACAGCGTGCGCGTGCTGGCTGCCACGCTGGCACTGACGCTGCCGCTCGCGGTGTGCTTCGCGCGCGCGCTCGATGCGCTGGTGCTCGGCGAGCACAGCGCGACCAGCCTGGGCGTGCATCTGCCGCGGGTGCGGCTGCTGCTGGTCGCGGCGATGGCGCTGTGTACCGGCAGCGCGGTGGCGCAAACCGGTCTGGTGGCCTTCGTCGGGCTGGTGGCGCCTCACCTGGTGCGTCGCTGCGTGGTGGTCACGCACGGCGCGCTGCTCGCGTTGTCCGCGTTGACCGGCGGCGTGCTGCTGCAGGCCGCCGACGTGGCCGCACGCAGCCTCGTCGCGCCGCAGGAACTGCCGGTAGGCGTCCTGACCGCGGTGCTCGGCGGCGCATACCTGCTGGCGCTGCTGCGCCGGAGAGTGCAGGCATGAGGCATTGCCCGCTGCACGCCGCGCCGATGTCGACGCCCTTGCCGCAGCAGGCCATGCCCGCGCTGCAGGCCGCCGGAATCGTCGCGCTGCGCGGCGCGCGTCGCGTGCTCGACGGCGTATCGCTGACGCTGTACGCCGGCCAGTGGGCGGCCATCGTCGGCCCGAACGGCGCCGGCAAGAGCACGCTGCTGTCGCTGCTGGCGGGCCTGAGCCGACCCGATGCCGGCTCGGTCCATCTGCACGGCCGCCCGATGAACGCGTGGAGCCCGCGCGAGCGCGCGCAACGCCTGGCCTGGCTGTCGCAGCAGGGCGAGGCCGAGGGCGAGATTTCGGT
>JAHDYE010000038.1:0-19803 GCA_023383035.1 Burkholderiaceae bacterium
TCGATCTCGAGCAGCGACAGGATCGCCTGCTCGATGTCGCCCTCGTCGACCAGCACGATGTCGTCGACGAGATGTCGCATGATCGGCAGGGTGCGCTCGCCGAGCCGGTCCACCGCGATGCCTTCGGCGATCGAGCCGGCGCCTACCGGATGATGTCCGCCCACGAGCGCGTCGTACACGAGCGCGAAGCGCTCGGTCTGCACACCGATCACGCGAATGTGCGGCGCCAGATGCTTCGCGGCCGTGGCGACGCCCGCGATCAGCCCGCCGCCGCCCACCGGCACCAGCAGCACGTCGAGCCGCGGCTGCGCGCGCAGCATCTCGATGCCGATCGTGCCCTGGCCGGCGATCACCGCCTCGTCGTCGAACGGATCGATCATCGTCAGGCCGCGTTCGGCGGCCAGCGCCAGGCCGTGCGCGCGCGCCGCGTCGAAGCGCTCGCCGTGCAGCACGATCTGCGCGCCGAACGCGCGGGTGCGCTCGATCTTCACCGACGGCGTGAAGCGCGGCATCACGATCGTCGCCGGAATGCCGAGCCGGCGCGCGTGCCAGGCCACGCCCTGCGCATGGTTGCCCGCCGACACCGCGATGACGCCGCGCGACCGCTCGGCGGCGTCGAGCTGCGCGAGCCGGTTCAGCGCGCCGCGCTCCTTGAACGAGGCGGTGAACTGCAGGTTCTCGAACTTCAGGAACACCGTCGCGCCGGTGATCTCCGAGAGCGTGCGCGACTCCAGGCACGGCGTGTCCTGCACCTGCCCCGTCAGGCGCGCCGCGGCGGCTTCGACGGCGGCGAACCCGATCATCGGCGCGCGATGACGGCCCCCCGTTTCGATGCGGGCAGCGGACTGCGCGTCGATCCCGGCCGAACCGCCGGTTTCCATGTCGATCCCCCGCGAACGTGTCCGGACAATCAGCCGCCCCCGGCACCGGCTGACGGCATAATGCGCCGCTCGGACACCCGCCGACAAGCCATGCTGACTGACTCCCCTGCGCAGCCCCGCCCCACGGCTCCTCCCATCGCCGAGACGCTCGCGCCCACGGCACCGTTCGACTGGCTGGCGCGCGGCTGGGAAGACCTGCGCGCGACGCGCTTCCGCGGCCTGTTCTACGGCCTGCTGTTCGCGCTGATGGGCACCGCGATCCAGACCATCTACGAAACGCAGTGGCAGCTCACGATGGGCCTGACCGCGGGGTTCTTCCTGCTCGGCCCGTTCGTCTGCACCGGCCTGTACGAGCTGTCGCGCCAACGCGAGCGCGGCGAGCCGTCCAGCCTGGCGAAATCGCTGCTGTGCTGGCGACGCAACCTCGGGGCGATCGCCTTCTTCGCGGCCATCCTCACCTTCGCGATGATCGTCTGGGCGCGCGTGTCGGTGGTGTTGTTCGCCCTCGCGTCGACGACGGAATTCCCGACCATGCGCGGCATGCTCGGGCAGATCGTGTCGCCGCAGAACTTCGAGTTCCTCGCGCTGTGGGCCGCGGTGGGCTTCGTGTTCGCGTCGCTGGTCTTCGCCATCTCGGTGGTGTCGGTGCCGCTGATGCTCGATCGCCGCGTCGACACGATGATGGCGGTGTTCTCGAGCGTGCGCGCGCTGGCCACGCATCCGGTGCCGGTCTACCTGTGGGCGCTGGCGATCGTCGTGCTGATCGGCGCCAGCCTCGTGCTGTGGCTCGGGTTGCTGATCGTCACCGCGCCGCTGGTGGGCCATGCCACCTGGCACGCGTATCGCGCGCTGATCCGGCCGCAGCCGGCGGCGGTCTGAGCGCACCGGCCGTGCCCGGCGCGCGACCGACACGCGCGCCGACCACGACCCCGACCCTGACATGGGCGCTCGCGGCTGCGACGTGCTACCTTGTCGTACAGGAATCGCTTCGGGGAGCCGCGCATGCGACGAGTGCCGCTCTACAGCAGTTCCGACCGGTCCCCTGCCCCGGGATCGTCGGCGGCGGCAGGCGTGCGCCGCCGCCCGCCGGATGCGTCTGCGACATCGCGCGGCGCCCCGGATACGCGGCCGCAGGCGAGCAGCGCAAGGCACGCCGCACCGCAACCACAGGCAACGCGCGGCGCGCAGACGGCGGCCGCGCCCGGCGGCTGGCGCGCACGCATCGGCGCGTTCGCCGGCAGGCCGCGCTACACGGTGCCGCTCGCGGCGGCGCTGCTCGTCGCGGTGCTGGCTTCCATCACGATGTCCGAACGCTCCGGTTCGCGCGCGCTCACGCAGGACGACATCGACGCGGCGGTGCTGCACACGCTGCAGACCAGGCCGCTGCCTTCGCCGGCGGCCAAGGCCTACGAGGTCGTCCGGCCGTCGATCGTGCGCGTGCGCGCGCTGGAAGCGGTCAAGGACGGCCATCCCGACGTGGAGCGCAACGTCGGCACCGGCGTGGTGATCGTCGATACCGGCATCATCCTGACCAACCTGCACGTGGTGGCCGGCGCGCCGCGCATCCGCGTGGAATTCGCCGACGGCCACGAGGCCGACGCGACGGTCACCGGCCTGGAGCCCAGCCAGGACTTGGCGGTGCTGCAGGCGCGCTCGATTCCCGATGATCTGACCGCGGCCACGATGCGTTCCACCAGCGACCTCGCCGTCGGCGACCGGGTCGTGGCGGTCGGCTTTCCGTTCGGCATTGGTCCGACCGCGACCGCCGGCATCGTCTCGGGGTTGCGGCGCGAATTCCGCTCGCCTGAAGGCCAGCGTGTGCTCACCAACCTGATCCAGTTCGATGCGGCGGCCAATCCGGGCAACTCGGGCGGGCCGCTGGTCACCGCCGACGGCGAAGTGGTCGGCATCGTCACCGCGATCATGAACCCGACCGAACATCGCGTCTTCGTGGGCATCGCTTTTGCCGTGCCGATCGAGACCGCAGCCAGTTCGGCCGGCATGTCCCCGTTCTGACCCGCATCCGTGCAACCGGCGCCGATCCATGGAACCACCACGCAACCCCTTCCCTTCGGCCGATACCAGCTACGTTGCGGCCAACAGCGGCACCGCGGCGGCCGGCGTCAGCGCCGGCACCGATATCGCCGCGCTGATGCAGCAGGTGCTGTACGAGGTCAAGCGCGTCGTCGTCGGTCAGGACCACTTCCTCGAACGCGTGCTGGTGGCGATGCTCGCGCAGGGCCACCTGCTGGTGGAAGGCGTGCCCGGACTGGCCAAGACGCTCACCGTGAAGACGCTGGCGCGCACCATCCGCGGCACGTTCCGGCGCATCCAGTTCACGCCCGACCTGGTGCCGGCCGACCTGGTCGGCACGCGCATCTACAACCAGAAGACCGGCGAGTTCGCGACGTCGCTCGGCCCGGTGTTCACGCACCTGCTGCTGGCCGACGAGATCAACCGTGCGCCGGCCAAGGTGCAGAGCGCGCTGCTGGAGGTGATGCAGGAGCGCCAGGTGACGATCGCCGGCCAGACCCACAAGGTGCCCGAGCCGTTCCTCGTGATGGCCACGCAGAACCCGATCGAGACCGAAGGCACGTATCCGCTGCCCGAGGCGCAGGTCGACCGCTTCATGATGAAGGTGCTGGTCGGCTATCCCAGCGAGGAAGAGGAGTTCGTGATCGTCGAGCGGGTCACCGGCCCCGAGCCGGCGGTGGCCGCGGTGGCCACCACCGACCAGCTCGGCGCGCTGCAGCGCGAATGCCGCCGGGTCTACGTCGATCCGTCGCTGATGCAGTACGCGGTGCGGCTGGTGGCGGCCACGCGCGAGCCCGCGCGTTTCGGACTGGCCGAGCTGGCGCGCTTCGTCACCTTCGGCGCCAGCCCGCGCGGCACCATCCACCTGATCGAGGGCGCGCGTGCGCTGGCCTGCCTGCGCGGGCGCCGCTACGTGCTGCCCGAGGACGTCACCGACCTGGTGCCCGACGTGCTGCGCCACCGGCTGGTGCTGTCGTACGAGGCGCTCGCCGAGTCGGTGAACGCCGACCAGCTGATCCACCGCATCATGGAGGCCGTGGCGGCGCCCGACAAGCCGCTGGAGACGCATGTCGAGCTCGCCGCGAACGCCTGAACCCACGGGCGCCGCGTCGCCGCCGCCCGCGAACGTGCCGCGCGCCGGCGCCGAGGCGGTGCTGCGCCGCCTCGAATGGACCGTGCTGCGCCGGCTCGACGGGCTGCTGCAGGGCGATTACCGCACGCTGTTCCGCGGCACCGGGCTCGACCTGGCCGACCTGCGCGAATACCAGCATCACGACGACGTGCGCTACATCGACTGGAACGTCACGGCGCGGCTGCAGACGCCATACGTGCGCGAATACACCGAGGCACGCGAGCTGGCCGCGTGGCTGCTGCTCGACCTGAGCGGCTCGGTGGATTTCGGCTCGCAGAAGGTCACCAAGCAGTCGGTGTCGCGCGACTTCGTCGCGCTGCTCGCGCGGCTGCTCACCCGCCACGGTAACCGCGTCGGGGCCATCTTCTATGGCGCCGCGGTCGAGACGGTGATGCCGGCACGCAGCGGCCGGCTGCAGGTGCTGCAGATCCTGCATCGCATCGCCACGCGGCCGGCGCCGCCGCGCTCGGCCGGCACCGACCTGCGCGCGCTGCTGGCCACCGCTTCCGAGTTGCTGAAGCGGCGCTCGCTGGTGTTCGTCGTGTCCGACTTCCTCAGCGCGCCGGGCTGGGAGGCGCCGCTCGGGCGACTCGCGCAACGTCACGAGATCGTCGCGGTGCGGCTGGTCGATCCGCTCGAACGCAGGCTGCCCGACCTCGGCCTGATCGTGATGCAGGATGCCGAGACCGGCGAGCAACTGTTCGTCGACACGCATGACCGGGCGTTCCGCCGGCGCTTCGAGCAGGTGGCCGAACGGCGCGAGCAGGCGCTGCGCACGGCCTTCACGCGCGCCGGCGTCGATGTGCTCGAGCTGTCGACCACCGACGACCTGGTCGACGCGGTGCTGCGCTTCGCCGACCTGCGCAAGCGCCGCAGCCGGCTGCTGGCCGGCGGCGGGCTGCCCACCCACCTGGGAGGTCTGCAATGAGCTTCCAGTGGCCGACCATGCTGTGGCTGTTGCTGGCCGTACCGCTGCTGGTCGGCCTGTACCTGTGGCTGCTGCATCGGCGCAAACGCGCCGCGGTGCGCTACGCCGGGCTGAGCCTGGTGAAGGAAGCGCTCGGCGCGCGCCAGGGCATCCGGCGCCACCTGCCGCCGTTGCTGTTCCTTCTGGCGATGACGCTGCTGATCGTCTCGATCGCGCGTCCGACCGCGATCGTCACGCTGCCGTCGCAGCACGAGACGGTGATCCTCGCCATGGACGTGTCCGGCAGCATGCGCGCGGCCGACGTCGAGCCCACGCGGCTGGCCGCCGCGCAGGCCGCCGCGCGCGCGTTCATCGCCGAGCAGCCGCGCACCACGCGCATCGGCGTGGTCACCTTCGGCGCGAGCGCCGCGCTGGTGCAGCCGCCCACGCACAGCCGCGAGGACATCCTCGCGGCGATCGAGCGCTTCGAGCTGCAGCGCGGCACGGCGGTGGGCAACGGCATCCTGGTGTCGCTGAAGACGCTGTTCCCCGACCAGGAGTTCGAGTTGCCTTCGATGGGCGGCCGGCGCGCGCTGCGCGGCACGCCGCTGGACGCGCAACGCGGCAACGCGGGCAACGGCAGCGACGGCCAGCAGAAGCCGGTGGCACCGGGCTCGTACACGTCGGCGGTCATCATCCTGCTCTCCGACGGCCAGTCCACCACCGGGCCCGATCCGGCCGAAGCGGCGCGCCTGGCCGCCGAGCGCGGCGTGCGCATCTACACGGTGGGGATCGGCACGCCCAACGGCGAGATCCTGATCGGCGAAGGCTGGTCGATGCGGGTGCGCCTGGACGAGGAAGCGCTGAAGACGATCGCGCAGACCACCCGCGGCGAGTACTTCTATGCCGGCACCGCGGCCGAGCTGAAATCGGTCTACGAGACGATGACGTCGAAGATGGTGCTGGAAACCGGCGAGAGCGAGATCACCGCGCTGTTCTCGGCCGCGGCGGCGGTCGCGGCGGTGCTGGCGGCGCTGCTGTCGATGCTGTGGTTCAACCGGATCTTCTAGCCCCCACGGCGGTTCGGTTGACCGGGCGCGCCAGCGGGTCTTGCGACCACGGCGATCGGCCCGATATGAGAAAGCGGTGCACCGTCATGCCGGCTGCGGGGTGGTGCGGGCCCGAAGGAGACGAGCGATGTGGAAGCGGCTTTCGTTGCTGTGGATGCTGGTGAAGGGCGACGCGAAGCGCCTGTGGTTCGCCGTGCGGCATCCCGGTGCTCCAGGCTGGCTCAAGCTGGGCACGGTGCTGATCCTGGTGTATCTGGTGTCGCCGTTCGACCTCGTTCCCGAGACGATTCCCTTCTTCGGCGTGATCGACGACCTCGTGCTGCTGCCCGCCGCGATCCGCTGGATGCTGAACCGGCTGCCGCCCGAGATGCGCGCCGATGTCGACCGGCGCGCCGGCATCGGCACCGACGACGCGACCGTCGTCGGACGTTAGCGCACGGCGATTGCGCTCACACGCCCTCGAGCGCCGGCTCCTGCATCGCCGCCACCTGCTCGCGCATCTCGAGCACCCGGTCCTGCCAGTAGCGCTGCGTGCCGAACCACGGAAACGCCGCGGGAAATGCCGGGTCGTTCCAGCGCCGCGCAATCCACGCCGAGTAGTGCAGCAGGCGCAGCGTGCGCAGCGGCTCGATCAGTCGCAGCTCGCGCCGGTCCAGTTCGGCGAAGTCCTCGTAGCCGGCCAGCACGTCGGAGAGCTGCCGCGTCATCGCCGCGCGATCGCCCGACAGCAGCATCCACAGGTCCTGCACCGCCGGCCCGTTGCGCGCGTCGTCGAAGTCGACGAAGTGCGGCCCGTCGTCGGTCCACAGCACGTTGCCGGCATGGCAGTCGCCGTGCAGCCTGCACCGGCGCACGTCGCCGGCGCGATCGAAGGCGATGCGCACCGCGTCGAGCGCCAGGTCGACGACACTGCGCCAGGCCGGCAGCAGGTCGGCGGGCACGCAGTCGTGCGCGAGCAGCCAGTCGCGCGGCTCGGTGCCGAAGCTGTCCACGTCCAGCGTCGGGCGGGCGGCGAACGGCGCCATCGCGCCCACCGCGTGGATGCGTCCGATGAAGCGGCCGATGCGCTCGAGCGTGTCCGCGTGGTCCAGTTCGGGCGCGCGTCCGCCGCGGCGCGGATAGACCGCGAAGCGATAGCCGTCGAAACTTGCCAGCGTGGCGCCGTCCGCATCGAGCACCAGCGGAGCGACCACCGGGATCTCGCGCCCTGCGAGCTCGGCGACGAACGCGTGCTCCTCGAGGATCTGCGCGTCGGTCCAGCGCTGCGGCCGGTAGAACTTCGCCACCACCGTGCGGCCGTCTTCCAGGCTCACCTGGTAGACGCGGTTCTCGTAGCTGTTCAGCGCGAGCAGGCGCCCGTCACCGCGCAGGCCGACCGATTCGAGCGCATCGAGCATCCGCTCGGGCCCGAGCCGGGCGTAGGGAGGCGACGGATCGGTCATGGGCCGATTCTACCGGCCGCATGCGGGCCGCCTACGGCGTGACCACGCCTTCCATGCGCACCACTTCGAAGTCCGAGCCCTTCACCTGCGCCAGCTCGCTCACCAGCCGGTCGTTGTTCCAGCGCGGATCCGGTGCGCCGCTCACGTACCAGCTCGAGCCGTTGTCGGCCAGCAGCATGCCGTAGGTCTTCATCGCCTGCAGGATCGCGCGCGTCTCCGCGCTGAAGTGCGGCGGAATCGCGTAGCCGGCCTTCAACCTGACGCGCATGCCCATCGGCGGCAGATTCGGGTCGGTCGACGACGAGGCCCAGTGGGTGGCCGGCGCGACGTAGGCGCGGCGCGTGCGCGGCGCGGTGAAGCGCAGCGCGTGCCGGATCGCGCCCGAGGCCGCCTCGTCGTACCGCACCAGCCCGGGGAAGACCGGCAGGCCGGCTGCGTCCGCGCTGGTCCAGCCTGGCCGGGCCGTCGGTCGCACGTCGTTGGCGTCGAGATGGAACACCGCACCCGACTCGGCGCTCCAGCTGCCGTCGCCATTGCGGAAGGCCCGATACAGCTCGTACAGGCGATTGCCGTCGCGGTCGATCACGATCACGTGTCGATCGCCGCCCGATCCCGGCACGCCCGACCGCTCGCCCTCGACGGGTGCATCCGGCGGCACCGGATACGGGCCCGGATCGCTCTCGCTGCCGTAGGCGGTGAACACGACCGGCACGCGTGCCTGCGTACCCGCGACCACCACGTACGGAATGCCGATCGGTGCGCCGTCGTACAGGCCGGCGCCGAAATCCGGATGCAGCCCGCGCTCCAGGCCGATCGACGCGATCAGCGCATCGGAGCGCGGATCGACCGGCAGCGCCGACACGTCGGTGTTCCAGGCATTGTCGGCCGGAAACGCGAGCGCACCGTTCAGGCTGGCGCCGATGCCGAGGTCGGCACGCGACATCGAGCCGTACGTCGATACCCCGGCATTCGTCGTGAGCCCGTCGGCCGGCGCAGCGACCTTCGTGGCCAGCTTGACGGCTGGCGCCGCTGCATTGCCGCCCGGCGTCGCGCCGGCGTCGGCATCCCCGTTCGGCGCCATCGGCTTGACCTGCACGGCTGCCGCGCCGGCGCCGCTCGCTCCGGCACTGTCGCCCACGGCCTTGCTGGTGCCGACACCACTGGTGTCGCTGCTCACGACGCTGCCGCTGCTGACCACGGTAGCGTCTTCGGCCTGACCGCCATCGCCGCCGCAGCCGGCTGCCGACAGCGCGAGCAGGATCGACAGCGAGCCGGCCACCGTGATGCCGCGAGCGCGTTTTCTCGAAGTAAAGGATGTATTGCGCATGTACCGACTCTAACGCCGTTGGTTGCGCAAGCCCGTGCCGGAACCCGACCGTTCGTACCGGCGTGGACGCCGCTCGTCGGTTGTCGGCAGGCGGAGCAGGCAGACCGGACGAGCGCTTTCGCGATGCTGCCCGATGGCCTACGATTCCGTCGCGGGCGCCTGCGGATCAGGCGGGCGCCGCAGGCCGCACGACGGCGCCATGCCGGCGCGCGCCGGACATGGACATGCTGCGAACCCGGAGGCTGAACGCGATGAAGGTGGGCGTCCCGAAAGAGATCAAGACCCACGAGTACCGCGTCGGCCTGACACCCGAGTCGGTACGCGAGTACGTCGGCCGCGGACACGAGGTCGTGGTCGAGACCGGCGCGGGCCTGGGCATCGGCGCCGACGATGACGCCTATCGACGCGCCGGCGCGACCGTGCTGCCCGATGCACGTGCGGTGTTCGATGCCGCCGGGCTGATCGTCAAGGTCAAGGAACCGCAGCCGGCCGAGATCGCGATGCTGCGGCCGCGGCACATCGTGTTCACCTACCTGCATCTGGCGCCCGATCCGGCGCAGGCGCGGGCACTGCTGGCGTCGGGCTGCGCGGCGATCGCCTACGAGACGGTGGCCGAGCCCGACGGCTCGCTGCCGCTGCTGGCGCCGATGAGCGAAGTGGCCGGCCGGCTGTCGATCTCGATCGCCGGCCAGCTGCTGATGCGCAACGCCGGCGGACCGGGGCTGCTGCTGGGCGGCGTGACCGGCGTGGCGCCCGCACGCGTGCTGGTGCTGGGTGCGGGCCTCGCCGGCGCCCAGGCGGCACGCATGGCCGTCGGCGCCGGCGCCGAAGTGACCGTGGTCGACCGCTCGCTGGCCAGGCTGCGCATGCTGGAAGCGCAACTGCCGGGCCGCATCCGCACGCGGCCGTCCACGCACAGCGCGATCGAGGAGGAGATCGCCGGCGCCGACGTGGTGGTCGGCGCGGTGCTGGTGCCCGGCGCCAACACGCCGCGGCTGGTATCGCGCGCGATGCTGCGCACGATGAAGCCACGCTCGGTGATCATCGACATCTCGATCGACCAGGGCGGCTGCTTCGAGACTTCGCGCCCCACCACGCACGCCGAGCCGACCTACGAGGTCGACGGCATCGTCCACTACTGCGTGACGAACATGCCCGGTGCGGTGCCGCGCACTTCGAGCCACGCACTGAACCTGGCCACGCTGCCGTACGGGCTGGCACTTGCCGAACGCGGGCTCGGCGCGCTCGCCACGAACGCCGCGCTGCGCGCCGGGCTCAACCTGCTGGCCGGACAGGTCACGCACGCCGAGGTCGCCGCCGCGCTCGGGCTCGCGTACGTCGAGCCGTCGCAGGCACTGGCGGTCGTGCGCACCTGAACGCGTTCAGCGCCGCCAGCAGGCCACCCAGTGGCCGGGGGCGCGCTGCTCGAACGGCGGCACGGCCTCGCGGCATTGCGCGTCGGCCAGCGGACAGCGCGCCTGGAAGCGGCAGCCCGGCGGCGGATGCAGCGGATCGGGCGGCTCGCCGGTGTGCACGATGCGCCGGCGCTGGCGCTGTACGGCGGGATCGGGAACCGGGATCGCCGACAGCAGCGCCTCGGTGTACGGATGGCGCGGGTCGTCGTAGATCGCGTCGCGTCCGGCCAGCTCGACCAGCCTGCCCGCGTACATGATCGCGATGCGGTGCGAGATGTGGCGCACGACGGCGAGGTCGTGCGCGATGAACAGGTAGCTCAGCCCCGACTCGCGCTGCAGGTCCTGCAGCAGGTTGACCACCTGCGCGCGCACCGAGACGTCGAGTGCCGACACCGGCTCGTCGGCCACGATGAACTCCGGGTTCAGCGCGAGCGCGCGCGCAATGCCCACGCGCTGGCGCTGGCCGCCGGAGAACGCATGCGGATAGCGCTGCGCGGCGTCGGCCGGCAGGCCGACGCGCTCGAGCAGGTCGTGCACGATGTCGGCGGCCTCGTCGCGATTGCGCGCGCGGCCATGCACGATCAGCGGCTCGGCCACGATGTCGAGCACGCGCATGCGCGGATTCAGGCTCGCGTACGGGTCCTGGAACACCAGCTGCATGTGCTCGCGCAGGATGCGCAGCGGCTCACCGTCGACTTCGGTGATGTCGGCACCGCGAAAGCGGATGCACCCGCGCGTCACCGGCAGGCGGCGCAGGATCGCGCGGCCGGCGGTGGTCTTGCCCGAGCCCGACTCGCCGACCAGACCGAGCGTCTCGCCGGGACGGATCGCGAACGAGACGTCCTCGACCGCATGCACCGTCAGTCGTTGCCGCCCCCAGAAGCCGGCGCGGCCGGCGGGGAAATGCACGGTCAGCCCTTCGACCTCCACCAGCGGCGGCGCATCGGGCGAGGGACCGTCGGCGCCCGCTTCGCCCCGTCGCGCAACCGTGGCATGCGGCCGCGCCGCACCTGCCTCGGACGCGAAGGTCGGCTCGCGCGAGCTCACCACGCTCATCTTCAGAGACCGGGGATGCGCGCGTCGAGCGCATCGATCGAATCGGCGCGCGCCGACGGCGGCTGCGGCCAGGCCGGCTCGAACGCATGCCAGCAGGCCAGCCTGCGCCCGCAGCCGTAGGTCACTGTCGCGGCCGGCTGGTCGCACTCCGTGCCGTAGACCGGACAGCGCGACTGGAAGCCGCAGCCGGGCGGCGGCGCCACCAGGTCGGGCGGCGCGCCGTCGATCGCGATCATGCGCTCGGCCACGTCATCGTGCCGAGGCGTGGCGCGCAGCAGCCCCTGCGTATACGGATGGCCGGGCCGGGCGAACAGCTCGACGGCATCGCCGGTCTCGGCGATGCGCCCGGCGTACATCACGGCCACGCGGTGGCATACCTGCGCCACCACGCCGAGATCGTGCGTGATCAGGATCACCGACAGGTGCAGGCGCTGCTGCAGCTCGGCGATCAGCTCGAGGATCTGCGCCTGCACGGTGACGTCGAGCGCGGTGGTCGGCTCGTCGGCGATCAGCAGCTCGGGCTCGCAGGCCAGCGCCATCGCGATCATCACGCGCTGGCGCATGCCGCCCGACAGCTCGTGCGGATGCTGGCGCAGGCGCCGCGCCGGCGCGGCGATGCGCACCAGGTCGAGCAGTTCCTCGGCGCGGCTCCAGGCCTGCGCGCGGCTCATGCCGAGATGGTGCGTCAGCACCTCGGTCAGCTGCGCGCCCACGGTGAGCACCGGGTTCAGCGATGTCATCGGATCCTGGAAGATCATCGACATCTCCTTGCCGCGCACCTCTTCCAGCCGCCGCCGGCCCGCTCCCAGCAACGTGGCGCCGCGCCAGCGGATGTCGCCGCCGGCGATCTCGCCCGGCGGCGCGATCAGCCCCATCACCGCCTGCATCGCGACGCTCTTGCCCGAGCCCGATTCGCCGACGATGCCCAGCGTCTCGCCGTGGCCGACGTGCAGCGAGACCTCGCGCACGGCCTGCACCACGCCGCGCCGGGTCGTGAAGCGCACGCTCAGGTTCTCGATCTCGAGCAGCGGGGCGTTCACGCGGCCCTCCCACGGCGGCGCAGCACGCGCCGCGCGAAGCTCTTCTCGCGTTCCTGCGGATCGGCGGCGATGCGGATCCAGCTCGCCAGCAGGTTGATGCCGAGCACGGTGATCGCGATCGCCGCGCCCGGAAACGTGACCAGCCACCAGGCGCGGAACATGTATTCCTTGCCGTTGGCCACGTCCAGCCCCCACGACGTGGCCGGCGGCTGCACGCCCAGGCCGAGGAACGACAGCGCTGCCTCGGCCAGCACGATGCGCGCGAACTCCAGGATCGCCAGCGTCAGCAGCGGCGAGACCAGGTTCGGCAGGATGTGCCGGAAGATCACGCGGCGCGGCCGGCAGCCCACCATCTCGGCGGCCTCGACGTAGGGCAGCTGGCGCACCGACAGCACCGAGCCGCGCACCATGCGCGCGTACACCATCCAGCCGTTGATCGACAGCACGACGATCAGCGAGGTCATGCTGGGCCCGACCACCGCCAGGATGATCAGCGCGAGCAGCAGGCCGGGGAAGGCCACCTGCGTGTCGACCCAGCGCATGATGAAGCCGTCGGTGCGCCCGCCGTAGTAGCCGGCCAGCAGCCCCATCACGGTGCCGAAGCTGCCGGCCAGCAGCACCACGCCGGCGCCGACCGCGAGCGAGACCTGCGAGCCGTAGACCAGGCGCGACAGCACGTCGCGCCCCAGGTGATCGGTGCCCAGCAGGTAGGTCCAGCTGCCCTTGTCCAGCCACACCGGCGGCAGCAGGCGCGCGCGCAGGTTCTGCGCGGCCGGGTCGTGCGGGGCGAGCAGCGGCGCGAACACGGCCAGCACCACCAGCAGCAGCACCAGCGTCAGCCCGATCAGCCCGGCCTTGTCGTGGCGGATCTCGCGACCCCAGCCGCGCAGGCTCGCGAACAGCTCGTGCGGACGGCCGCGCAGCGTTTCGGCAGTGGCGCTCATGCGAGCTTCATGCGCGGATCGACCCGCTGGTAGACCGCGTCGAGCGCGATGTTGGTGAGCACCACCATGATCGCCACGCTGAACACCACCGACTGCAGCAGGACCAGGTCCTGGCGCTCGATCGCCTGCATCGTCGCCAGCCCCAGGCCGGGCCACGCGAACACGGTCTCGACCACCACCGAGTAGCCGGCCAGCGCGCGGATCGCCTCCCAGCCGGCCAGCGTCAGCACCGGCACCAGCGCGTTGCGCAGCGCGTGCACGCCGACCACGCGCACGAACGGCAGGCCCTTGGCGCGCGCGGTCTTCACGTACTGCTGGTTCAGCTCGTCGATCATCGCCGAGCGCACCGTCATCACCAGCCGCGCGAGCGCCGGCAGCGCCATCGTGATCGCCGGCAGCAGGATGTGGGCCGGCGTGCCCGTGCCCGACGTGGGCAGCCACTGCAGGCGCACCGCGAACACGTAGATCAGCAGCAGGCCGAGCCAGAACTGCGGAATCGACAGGCCGGCCAGGCTGAACGCCACGGTGGACTGGTCGACCGCGCCGCCCGGGCGCAGCGCGGCCACGATGCCGATCGGGATCGCCAGCAACGCTGCCAGTCCGACGCCGAGGAAGGTGAGCAGCAATGTGGCCGGCAGCTTCTCGAGCACGATGTCCATCGCCGGGCGCCGCTGCCACAGCGAGTCGCCGAAGTCGAGCCGCGCCACGCCGGCGACGAAGTCGACGAACTGCACCGCGATCGGCCGGTCGAAGCCGAACTCGTGCTCGAACGCGGCGCGCTGCTCGGCGGTGGCTTCCAGCGGAAGCATCATCGCCACCGGGTCGCCGATCATGCGCGTGACCACGAACACGATCACCGTCACCCCGAAGATGACGATCAGGCCGTGCCAGAGGCGGGTCAGCAGGTAGCGGCCCATGCCGGTTCCGTTGCGTGGCCGAGCCGCGTGCCTGCCGCGCGGTTCACTTCACCGCCATTTCCCTGACCAGCATCTTGGCGTCGACCCGCGGCGTCCATTCCAGACGCTTGCTCAGGCCGTAGACGTCCTCGATGTTGAGCAGCCAGACGAAGTACGCGTTGTCGCGCGCGTGCCGCACCGCCTCGTTGTACATGGCCTTGCGCTTGCCCGCGTCGACCTCGGTGCGCGCGCCGTCGATCAGTTGCGTGAGCTTCGCGTCGTTGTTGGACGCGCCGACGCCGCCCGGCTTGTAGTAGGCCGACAGGCTGCGGTCGGCGTCCATCATCTCGTTGGAATTGACCACGAAGATCGCGTCGGCGCGGGTGTTGCGGTCGAACAGCCGGTTCAGGTACTCGCCGAACTCGAAGATCTTCACGTCCACCTTCATGCCCACCGCCTGCCAGTAGGCCGCGACCGCCTCGACCACTTCGCGGTCCTTCAGCCAGCGCCCGGACGTGCCCACCAGCTGGATGGTCTTGCCCGCGGCGCCCGCTTCGGCGAGCAGCTTCTTCGCCTGCGCGGGATCGTACGGATAGCCGGCCAGCTTCTCGTCGTAGCCGAAATGCGACGGGCTGAGCAGCTGGCCGGTGGAGACCTTCGCACGGCCCTCGAACAGGCCTTCGGCGAGCGCCTCCTTGTCGACCGCCAGGTTCAGCGCCCTGCGCACGCGCGCGTCCTTCGTGATGCCGCCATCGGCGTTGAGGATCACGATCGGGTGCTCGAGCCCCTGCACGTGCGCGGCCTTGGGCACGCGGCCGGTGAACTCGGGCAGCAGGTTGGTGATCAGGTCGAACTCGCCGGCCATCAGCCCCGCCAGGCGCGTGCCCGGCTCGGACACGAAGCGGTAGGTGACCTTCGCGATCTTCGGCTTCTCGCCCCAGTAGTCGGGATTGGCCTGCAGCACGATGTCGCGGCCGCGGTTCCAGCCGACGAACCGGTACGGCCCGGTGCCCATGGGCGCGGCACCGACCTGCTTCGAGGCGGCGTGCGCCGGGCTCATGATCTTGAGCCAGTACAGCCGCGCGGCCATGATCGGATCCGGGCCGTTGGTGCGGATGCGCACGGTCAGGTCGTCGACCTTCGTCGCCCCGGCGATGGTGGAGAAGAAAGAGGCCTGCTCGGACTTCAGCTTCGGGTCGATGACGCGCTGGATGCTGTGGACCACCGCCGCAGCGTCCAGCGGCGAGCCGTCGTGGAACTTGATGCCGCGGCGCAGCTTCACTTCCCAGGTGGTCGCATCGACCAGCCGCGGCGGCTCGGCGACCAGCCCCGGCACCAGCTTGCCGTCGCGGTCGCGCGCCATCAGCGTCTCGTAGACGTTGTCGTTGACCGCACGCTCGCTGCCGTCCTCGCGGATCTGAGGATCGAGCGTGGTCGGCTCGGAGCCGAGCGCGATGGTGATCTGCGGCTGCGCCAGCGCCGGCCCTGCAGCGGCCAGCAGCAACGCGGCCGCGAAAACGCGGACGATGTTGCGGAATCTCACGAGATGCCCCCTCCACGGTTCGGACGTCGGTGCCGCGCAGGTCGCGGTCTGCGGACAATCGTGGGGGGCTTTTTGTATACTGTAGACGATCCAGATCAAACAATCGTCATCCCGAGCGTGATTTCCCCTGTCGCCCGACCCGTCCCCAAGCTGGGCGCCTCGCACCTGACGCTGCGTCAGGCCGTCACCGATACGCTGCGCCAGGCGATCTTCAGCGGCAAGTTCAGCCCCGGCGAGCGGCTGGTCGAGGAGCAGCTCGCCGCCGAGCTGGGCGTGTCGCGCAACCCGGTCGGCGAGGCGCTGCGCGTGCTGCAGGCCGAAGGCCTGGTCGAGATCAATCCGCGTCGCGGCGCCACCGTCACCAAGATCTCCGAGGAGGAAGCGCGCGAGATCGTCGAGCTGCGCGCTTCGCTCGAGGGCCTGTGCGCGCGCCTGGCCACGCGTCGCTGCAGCCCGGAGGATCGGGCCGCGATCGCCGAGCTGCTGGCTCGCGGCGAAGCCGCCAGCGCCGCGGACGACGGCGCCGCGCTGAGCCGGCTGCACACGGAGGTGCATCAGCTGATGGCGCGCATCGGCCGCAACCGGCACCTGAACGGCTTCGTGCAGTCGCTGCGCGACAAGACCCAGTGGCTGTATTCGACCAGCCTGAGCTGGCGCGCCCGGCAGTCGTGGGCCGAGCACGCCGCGATTCTCGCCGCGGTGAGCGCCGGAGACGAGGAACTGGCCGCCATCCTCGCCAGCCGCCACGTGATGAGCGTCGGCGTCTCGCATGCGTCGGAACGCGGCGAAGCAGTCGATGGCGCTCTGCGCGCCGGCACTCCCCCGCCGGCGCAATTGCGGCTCGAAAGCCTGCCGGGCCGCTGACCCGTCACGGCGGGGCGCCGCTGCGCGCGCCTTGATCCGCATCATGTGTCGTGCTCCGGATGCCTTGACCGAATCTGCATATTGCATACAGTATTGAATACCGTAAGCAAAAGAGACTGGGAGGTGACATGCTGCAGCCTGCCGTCCGGGAAGGCATCAGCGGTGCGCAAGCACTGGTGCAGATGCTGCTCCACTATGAGGTCGACGTCGTGTTCGGCGTGCCGGGCGATACCAGCCTGGCCTTCTACGAGGCGCTGTACGACGAGAACGACCGCATCCGCCACGTGATGGCCCGCGACGAGCGCTCGGCCACCTTCATGGCCGACGCCTACGCACGGCTGTCGCACCGTCCGGGCATCTGCGAATGCCCGAGCGGCGCGGGCGCGCTCTATTCGGTGCCCGGCGTGGCCGAGGCCAACGCCTCGTCGATTCCGGTGATCCTGTTCACTTCCGGCGTCTCGCTCGCCGGCGAGGGCAAGGGCACGATCACCGAGATGGAGCACCACAAGCTGTTCGAGCCGGTCACCAAGTTCTCGTCGTTCCTGAAGACCACCGAGAAGATTCCCGAGACGCTGCGCCGCGCGTTCCGCATCGCCACCACCGGGCGGCCGGGCGCCGTGCACCTGGCGTTTCCCACCGAGACGATGACCGGCACGGTGCCGCTCGAACGCATCAGCCTGCACGCCGAGCCCGAGTGCCGCGGCTACCCCGCCTATCGCACGCGCGGCAGCGCCGCGACGATCGCCGCACTCGCCGCCCACCTGGCCGGCGCGCAGCGCCCGGTGATCGTGGCCGGCGGCGGCGTCAATCACTCGGGCGCCAACGACGGCGTGTGTCGCCTGGCCGAACGCCTCGAGGCGCCGGTGGTCACCACCATCTCGGGCCAGGGCACGATGCCCGACGACCACCGCCTCGCGATGGGAGTGGTGGGCGACAACGGATTCCACCCCCACGCCCACCGTGCCGTCGAGGAAGCCGACGTCCTGCTGTACGTAGGCTGCAAGATGGGCTCGGTTTCGACGATCAAGTGGACCCTGCCGTCACCCAGGCCGGGCCGGCGCATCCTCCAGATCGACCTCGACCCGACGGTGCTCGCGAACAATTTCGAGAACACCCTGAGCGTGGCGGGCGACGCCCGGCTGGTGCTCGACGACCTGCTCGAGCAGCTGCCGCCGCGCGCCGCGCCGCTGTCCACGTGGGTGCGCTCGCTGAACGAGGACCGTGACCGCTTCTGGCGCGAGTCGCAGGCCGCGCTGCACGCGGACGCCGTGCCGCTGAAGGCGCAGCGCGTGGTGCACGAGCTGAACCGCCGGCTGCCCTCGCCGTCGATCGTGATCGCCGACGCCGGCACGCCCACGCCGCACATCACCCGCTACCTGCGCCTGGGCGGCGACGGCTCGCGCGTGCTGATCCCGCGCTCGTTCGGCGGCCTGGGTTACGCGATTCCCGCCGTGGTGGGCGCCTGGTTCGCGCGCCCCGACGCGCGGCCGGTCGCGCTGTTCGGCGACGGCTCGCTCGGCATGTCGGCCGGCGAGCTCGAGACGCTGGCGCGCCTGGACGTGCCCGCGGTGCTGATCCACTTCAACAACGGCTGCTTCGGCTGGATCAAGACGCTGCAATCGCTGCACAGTCGCGGCAAGTACATGTCGGTCGACTTCACGCCGGGCGACATGAGCCGCGTGGCCGCCGCGTACGGCATCCGTTCGTGGCGCGTGGAAGGCCCGGAACAGCTCGGCGAGGCGCTCGACCAGGCGTTCGCGCACCGCGGCCCGGCGTTCCTCGACGTGGTCACCGAACCGCTGGTGAGCGACCTGCCGCCGGTCTACTCGTGGCTGAAGGCGGCCGGCCGCGATCCGCTGCGTCATCACTGCGCCGCCGGCGCCATCGAGAAAGAAGGAGCAGGACGATGAACATCGTGGTCATCGGCGGCGGCTGGGCCGGCTGCGCCGCCGCCGTCTCCGCGGCGAAGCAGGGCGCCGACGTGCTGCTGCTCGAGCGCTCCGACATGCTGCTGGGCACCGGCCTGGTGGGCGGCATCTTCCGCAACAACGGCCGCTTCACCGCCGCCGAGGAGATGATCGCGATGGGCGGCGGCGAGCTGTTCGCCGCGATGGACGCGTGCGCGCTGCACACCGGCGTCGAGTTTCCCGGCCACAGCCACGCGTCGCTGTACGACATCTCGGCGATCGAGCCGGCGGTGCGGCGCGTGCTCGCCGACGCCGGCGTGCAGGTGCTCTACGGCGTGCGCATCACCGACGTCGAGATGGCCGGCAGGCGCGTCGTCTCGGTGTCGACGCACAAGAGCGAAGGTGCGCGCCGCTTCGCCGCCGACGCGTTCATCGAGACCACCGGCAGCGCCGGCGTGCCCAACGTGTGCAACAACCACGGCAACGGCTGCGCGATGTGCGTGCTGCGCTGCCATACCTTCGGCAATCGCGTGAGCATCTCCGCGCGCGCCGGCGTGCCCGAGATGGCGGCGCGCAAGCTCGGTCGCACCGGCTCGATGAGCGGCTCGTGCAAGCTGCACAAGGAATCGCTGGCGCCGTGGCTGCGCGAGGAGCTCGAACGCACCGGCGTGGCGGTGGTGCCGATTCCCGGTCACGCGCGCGACGAGGTCGACGCCGGCGCCGCGGCCGACGCAGGAGCCGACAAGCTCGCCTTCAAGGCCTGCCAGCAGTACGCGCTGCCGGCCTACAAGGACAACATCGTGCTGCTCGACACCGGCCACGCCAAGCTGATGACGCCGTTCGTGCCGCTCGACGAGCTGCGCCGGGTGCCCGGCTTCGAGACCGCGCGCTACGAGGATCCCTACTCCGGCGGCATCGGCAACTCGGTGCGCTACCTGGGCATGGCGCCGCGCGACGACGCGCTGAAGGTCGACGGGCTGGAGAACCTGTTCTGCGCCGGCGAGAAGGCCGGCCTGCTGGTCGGGCACACCGAGGTGGTGTGCACCGGCGTGCTGGCCGGCTACAACGCGGTGCGCCACGTGCTCGGCGAAGCGCCGCTGGTGCTGCCCGACAGCCTGGCGGTGGGCGATGCGATCACGCACGTGCGCGAGCAGATGCGCACCGAGGAAGGCCTGGGGCTGAAGTTCACCTTCTCGGGTTCGGTGTACTTCGAGCGCATGAAGGCGCGCGGCTCCTACACCACCGACGTGGCAGCGATCCGCGCGCGCGTGGCGGCGGCCGGCCTCACCGACGTGTTCGCGGCGCGCGCCGGCGCGCCCCCGCGCCACCCCCCCCCCCCCCCCCC